>JBBQKE010000001.1:0-20078 GCA_038326585.1 Actinomycetales bacterium
GATAGTACGCCTGGATGCCGCGACCGTTCGAGGCAAACGCACCACTCCACGACACGCTCACCGAGTTCGCGCTCGAGCCCGACTCCGCTGTCGAGCCGACGGCACTGGGGGTGGCCACGCGGATCGGAGCGCCTGCTGGCACGCCCGACGTCGATGTCGCGTTCCAGCTGGTCAGCGGCTCAAACGAGTCATTGCGTGCGCTGACCGACACCGAATATGACGTGCCGTTGGCGAGGGCACCCGCGTCGACGACGTTCAGCCAATAGCTCGTGCCCACGGAGTCGTCGGCGGCAACGGTCACCGTTCGCGCGACGCTGCCCACGGTCACGCGATAGCTGCGAATGGGGCTCGCGGCACTGTCTTGAGCGGGCTTGGTCCACCCGATGCGCAATCCGCCGTCGAGCGGCGAGACCCCCAGCAGGGTGGGGGCAGGAGGAACCAGGTCGCTCCACACCGGCTCAGCGATCGTCGTGATGGCCGACGGCCCCTGCGCGTTGATGGCCACGACGCTCACCCGTACGCGGTTGTCGGGCCCGTTACCGGGAGTCGGAACGGCGCACGGTGACGAGGGGCACGTGGTCGTGGTCGTCGCGCCATCGCTGACGCGGGTCACGGTCGCTTCGAAGCGATCGATGGGCGCGTTGTTCGATGCCCCCGGCGACCACGCGATCGTGACGCTGCGATTCGCGTACGACTGCACCCGCAGCGACGTGACAGGGTCGGGCACATCTTGCACAGAAACGCGCACCGAACCCCAGACGAAGCGCTCTGGGTCGCCGGTAGCGTCAGCCACCTGGTACTCGAGATTCGTGTCGATCGGTTCCGCAGTCGCACCGATCGTGGCGAGCAGCGTTTGACCGTCGGCACTCGGCACGATGCTCACGCCGGGCGGAAGGCTGCCCCGGTCGAGCCCGCGCACATCAACCACGCGCAGGGGTTGACCAGGGAAGGGGTTGGTCGCTTGATCGTTGTCGAGCACGCGAATGGTCGTCGTCTCGCCGCGCGGAGCGATGATCGCATCAGGTGCGGGTCGTGCAAGCGGGCGCGTCGAGGCGACCACCGACACCTGGATGCGACCCGCGGTTCCCTGCGCCGCATCGTCTCGCACCCCGAGAGTCACACCCGTGGTCGAGCCCCGCGGGGTACTCGCGGGAACGCGTACAAGGAGCGACTGCCCGGCGAGTTCGACCTCGAGTCCCGAGGTCGGGCCATCGACGATCGCGTAAGCAAGTTCGTCGACATCATCGGGGTAGGGGTAGGCCGTCACGCGCACAAGGTCGAGCAGGCGTTCTTGACCGGGCTCAAGCTCGAGGCTTGCTCCGATGAGGGCAGGGGGCTGATTTTCGCGAGGGGTGACGCTGATCGGCAGGACGATCGTGGCGACCCGACCGTCAGGATCAGCCGCCGATACGCCGTCGGTCACCTCGAACGTGAGCGATGCAGGGCCGAAGTAGAGGTCGGCCGAGGTGAAACGCAACGTCGTGTCGTTGACAACGAGTGCGTCGCCGTTCGATTGGGTCGCGCTGACCGTCGCCGAGTCGGTAAGGCGCACGGGCGCATCGCCGACAGCGATCACGTAGTCGTTGATGTCGATCGTCACGGTCTCTTCACTGATCACCTCAATGCGCTCCGCACGGCGATCGAGCTGCGGCAGAGTGTCGTCGGTGCCGGGCACCCAGATGAAGGCCGTCGACCGAACAGCGGGATCAGCCGGGTGGACAACCTGGAACGGGATGATCTGGCGCTGTGCCCCGACGGTGACGAGCACTCGACGATCGGCCAGCACGATCGCGCCCGATTCATATCCGGGCACGAGCTGCAGACCCAGTTCGCTCACGTCGCCTTCGGCGAAGAAGACGCGCGCCAGGACCTCGACCGAGATCTCATCTCGATCGAGGATGTCGGTGAGCGAGAGCACGGTGTCTCTCGCGACCGGTGCCGAGAGCGGAGCATTGGGGCTCACGGTGACGGTGATGAAGGCTTGCGAAGCGCCCGCCAGCTCGTTCTCGATCGTGTAGACGAGTCCGTACTGCCCCGGAGTGCTCGGCGGGGTGACCCGCACGAACTGACCGTCAACGACTTCAGCGATCACCGCGGCGTCATTCGCTTCGATCGAGGTCACCGTCAAGGCCGTGCCATCTGGGTCGGTGTCGTTCTCGAGCACCGGCACGAGCACAGTGAAACCTGGGCGGATGAGTACTTGATCGTCATTCGCCACGGGGTTTCGTGCACCGTCGAGACGCGTGCTGATGCCGACTCGAACGAGCCCAGACGCGCGTGCCCCCAGTGCGTCGACGACCGTATAGCGAAACTCGTCGGTGCCTGCCGAGTAGCTGCCCGCCTGGTAGTCGATGAAGTCGAGACCCGTCTCGACGACCGCGCCCTTCTGGGGGCTCGACTCCTGCCCGATGACCTGCACAGAGTCGCCGTCGGGGTCCATTCCATCTACGGGGATGGCGATGCGCACGGTTTCACCCGCGATCACCCGAGCTGTCACGGTCCGAGTGATCGGTGGCTGATTCGTCGCTTCGTTCACTTCACGCACGCTGATGCGCACCGTCGCCTGCGCGCGCTCTTGCCCGAGCGGCCCCAGCACCTCGTAGACCGCCGAGAAGTCGCCCGGCTGGTCAGGTGCGAGGTACCGCAATCGATCGCCGGCGACGAACAGCAGGCCCGAGTCTCCTGTCAAGCCCTGCACGAGTGCCGGATTCAGCGTGATCGGCTCGTCGTCGGGGTGCTCATCGTTCGCGAGCACCGGAATACTCACGGCGTCGCCGACGCGTACTGTGATTGCATCATCGACCGCCACGGGCGGCTGCAGGCGATCGGGTCGCGGAATCTCGATCACCGTGATTGTGCCCGTCGACTCCGCAGCACCGTTGCTGATGCGGTACTCAACCGATTGAGGACCATCGAGCGGGCGGCCCAGCGTGATGCGCACGTCCCTTTGCTCGAGCACTTCGGCGCGGATACCGCTGGTCGGCGAAATTCCGACGACGCCGGTGACCACGAGCACACCGCCCGCAGGGTCGATATCGGCCGTCGCGACCGCGATGGTTGCGCTGCTCAGGGTTCGCACGAAGAGGGTCTTCGGCACCGTGATCGGCGCTGAACCCGCCTCGGGCGGTGCTGCGACGTCGACCCGGATGATGCCCGTAGCCGTCGTCGTGCCATCGGTGACGACGTATTCGAGATAGTGAGTGCGCACCTCGACGCTGGAAAAGCGGAACACGCCTCGATCGAGACTGGGCGTGATCGTTGCACCGCTCTTCTCGGGCACCGCCGACAGCCGAATCGTGCCATTGCCGCCACGCACGTGCACCAGCGGTTCGATGCGCACTTCCTGACCGGCGTAGGCGAGCACCACGAAGGGCTCCGCGATGATCGGAGTCTGGCCGACGGGCCGCACCGTGACGGCGAGTTCTCCGAACCCCGTCGCGGTTCCATCGGTGACCGCCAGCACGACGGTGCGCAGTTCGCCCGCACCCCCGTTCTCGGCAACCGTCACGCGCCCGTCAGGACGATAGGTCACGCGATCGGGCGGCGCCATACTGGCCTCGTCGAGGTAGATCGGATCGCCATCGGGGTCGACCCAGTCTCCGAGCACCGCAGCCGTCGCCGTGCCACCCTCGGCTACGGTGGTCTTGCTCACCCGAGCTTGCACGGGCGGCGAGTTCTCTGTTGCCGCTCTGATGGTGACGCTCACGAGCGCAGAATCTGAACCACCGCGACCATCGGTGATCGTGTATGAGAACTCGACCGTGCCGCTGGCTGAGCCTTCGAGGGTCAGTTGCAGCAATTGGCCGTCGGCAATGATGTCGAGTCGCCCCACGCGTTCATCGAGCTGAATGACGTCACTGATAACGAGCACGTCGCCGTTCGGGTCGGTGTCGTTGAGCAGCACGGGCAGGGGGCTTGCGCGACCGGGGCGCGCACCGAACTCGTCATCGATCGCGATCGGGGGTTGCTGCAGCCTCTCGAGTTCGGGCGGCGTGTCGAGCTGATCGAGCTGTTGCTCGCGTTCGTCTTCTTCGTCGACAATCAGCTCGTCCCAGTTATCGATGAGCTGGCCGTCGGCCTGCACCGCCCACGACGCACCCGCACCACGATCATTGAGCACGACACGGTCATCCCGCACGACGTGCACGAGTTGCGCCGCAGCGGGCACCCGGTCGAGCACCAGTTGCTGCACCGTCGAGCCGCATCGGCGCCAGGCGAGGCCGTCGCTCCACGCGGCGAACGCGCATCCGGCGACCTCGACCGGGGGCGCTACCGACCCCTGCCGGTCGGTGACCAGTTCAGTGATCGATCCGTTCTCGAGATCAACCGAGAGCAGGCCCCCGCGGTGCCCCATGAGCAGAGACGACGCCGTGTCGCTCGCCTCGGCGAGCACCGGAGCCGCGCCGGGAGCGATGACAGACGAGAGGTCGATGACGCCCGCCTCGGTGTGCAGCAGTCGAGCCGCCACATCGAGCACGGCCCATCGCTGCTGGGCGACCGAGACCTGCACCTCGGCAGTCTGCGGCAGGTCGATCGACCAGGTCGCATCGACACGATCCGCGCGATCGGGCGCCACCCGATAGACCTCGCCGAGACCCGGTGAGACCGCCACGAGTCCGAGTCGGTCAGTGACGGCGATGGCACTGCGCGGACCGAATTGAAACGCCGCGACGGTCGCGGGATCGTAGGTTGCGAAAGCCAGTCGCGGTGTCACCCAGGTCTCGCCGGTGCCTCCGCTGTGCACGACGACCGACGACGATCCGAACGCAACAGTCGGTGAGTCCGGTGGCAGCGCGACCGACTCAACCACCTCAGAGCGCGCGGGGTCGACCAGCTCGGCCGTGGCATTCGCCTCGTCGACGATGATCACATCTGGCCCCTGTTGCAGAACGCTCAATCGCGATCCTTCTCCGGGGATGACCGAGTCGAGCGCTCCGACCTGCAAGTTGGCGCGCCCCACCGCCTGGCGCTCTTCGTTGACGACCCAGATGGCGCCGTCATGCAGATCGAGTCGCTGTGCCTCGAAGCCTGTCGAGACGATGGCGACGGTCGCCACGACGACAGCGACCAGCGTGCTGCTCAACGCCGTGACGGCTGCCGAGCGGTGACGAGCGAACCAACGGCGGATCATTCGTTCACTCCCCCGCAGTTTCGGCGCACTTTTCGTCGCTGGGGGGGCCCAGCCGGCCCTCTCGAACGACTCGAACGGTCACGCAGACACGCTCGCCGGGCGACGCAGCCACGACGAACTCTCCGGTGCGCTGAAAAGCCTCGGTGCCGTCAGACAGCTGCACCTGAAAGGTGTCACCCGGCGCGAGCCCCGGGTCTACCCACGAGAAGACGACCGCTGGGCCGTCGAGCTGCGCCTCGACATTCGCCACGCGGGGCAGTTCACGGTCGCCGCCTTGAATCGCGAGCAGTGTCGCCGTCGCGCCGAGCGCGATCACGGCGAGTGCAACGAGCACGATGGCGGCCGCGATCAGCCGCGTGCGGCGTGCAGAGGCAGGAGGCTGTTCGGGCGGAGTTTCGGCGAATGCCGTCGCCGTTGCAGAAACCCCACGCCGACGGCGCCGACGGTCGGCTGCTGAACCGGCAGCCTTCGGGGCCACGGCTCGCACGATCGTGCGGTCACCAGAATCGCCGACAGTGGCTAACGCCCAATCGTCCATGGCGACATCAGCCTGAGTTGTGACAAGGCCCAGCTCAGCCTCAACCCGCTGAAGGTCTCGCACCAGTTCGAGCATCGACTGCTGCCGCTGCTCAGGATTCCGCTTCATCGAGCGAACGAGAAGGGCTGCGAGGGACGCCGGAACATCATCACGGTCGATCGCCGGCACGCGGGCACGCGCGACGCGCCCGATCATATCGTCGGCGCGGTTCGACCCGTCGAGCACTTCGAACGGTGATCTCCCGGCGAGCAACGTGTACAGCGTCGCGCCCAGCGACCAGATCTCGCTGTGCACAGAACCCGAGGTCTCATCGAGCAGCACTTCGGGTGCCGACCACGGAATCGACATTCCCACGCTCTCTGTCGTGCTCGCCGAGCCGAGCGTCGAGGCGATACCGAAGTCGCTGAGCACGGGGTGCCCGTAGGCAGTGGTGAGAATATTCGACGGCTTGATATCTCGGTGCAGGACTCCGCTGCGGTGCGCCGTCTCGATGGCGCTGCCGATCTGCACGCCGATGCGCAGAACATCGGCAACGGGTATCTGCTCGGTCCGGTACTGCGCACCGAGCTTCGCCGAGCAGAGTTCCATGACGAGGTACGGACGCCCGTCGGCCGAGATGCTCGCTTGATAGACGGTGAGGATGCCCGGATGCGACGAGAGCTGCGCCATGAGGTTCGCCTCGACCTGGAACATTTGGCGCACCTGGTCAGTCACGACCGCCGACAGCAGAACTTTGACCGCGACCTGTCGGCGAGGCATGTTCTGCTCGTACAGGAAGACGTCGGCGAAGCCGCCGCTGCCGAGGAGTCGCACATGGCTGAACCCGGGCAGCACAGGAGGTTCCGACGGTCGGCGTAGCGCCATGGAATTCCCCCTTCCGCAGCGAGCCCGCAGCTATCCCCTCAGTGTAGAGAGTGGGCGGGTCAGGCGTCGGGAGCGTGCACCACGTCGACGACAATCACCGTGATGTTGTCGCGTCCGCCCTGCGCGAGCGCAGCATCCACAAGAGCATTCGCAGTTTCTCGAGCGCTCAGACGGGCCGCAAGGTGCAACCGGAGCCGCTCGAGCGGCACCTCTTTCGTCAGCCCGTCAGAGCACAGAAGAAGGCGCATGCCGGTCTGCAACTCGAGCACGGTCATGTCGACCTCGGGTTCGATGGAGAAACCGACGGCACGAGTGATGACATTCGCCTCGGGGTGGTTCTCTGCTTGCTCAGCGGTCAGCTGCCCAGAGTCGACCATCTCTTGCACGAGAGAATGATCAGTCGTCACTTGCGAAAGCTCGTTGCCGGCGAAGCGGTAGACGCGCGAGTCTCCCACGTTGAACACCACCATGACGGCCCGGCCGTCGACGAGAGACAGAGCCGCCCCGGTGACCGTCGTACCGATTCCGTGGTCGGCCTCATCGAGCTGGTGGATGTCCCAGGTGGCCAGGTTGAGGGCATCGATGATCGCCACGGCGTCGACGAACTCGCCATTGACAGCAGCCTGCAGGCGGCGCACGACAGCGTCGCTCGCCCGATCACCGAGAGCGTGCCCGCCCATGCCGTCGGCGACGGCGAACAACGGCATATCGGCGAGGTAGCTGTCTTCATTCGCCGCACGGCGATACCCGGTGTGGGTAACCCCGTGCCAGGACAGCTCAACGACGTCGCCGTGGTCGGGCATCGTCACGGTGTGACGCACGCTACTGCGGCCGAGGGCGGTCACGTTGGGCTCCGAGTCTCTGGTCAAACACTGCTGAATGATGCGGTTGAGGAAGGCTGATCAGGCTGAGGCGCCCGTCGGCCTGTTCTCGTCGACGAAGTCGAGTTCGACCCCTTCGGCCAATGCGATGACCGCGTCTGAGAGCACCGCGATCGACTCGCCCGGGCGTAACCGCCGTGATGCCCCCGTTGCCCAGTGTACGACCACGCCGTTGGTCGAACCGAGATCGTGCACGACGAGCGTCTCGCCCAGTTGCTCGACGCGGAGGTGCCGAGCCGAGACCTCGCCCTGTTGCTCAGGGATCACGACCCGGCGTGGCACCGGAAGCACATTGATACGACGTGCGCCCGGACGACGACCGATCTCGACGGGACGATCGAGCGGAACGACCGTGGAGGTTCCCCGCACCCGCACCGACCAGCGCACCACCGACTCGGGTTCGGCCTGCACCATGAGCGGCTCCGTGCGCGCGAGCGGCGGCGCAGGCTCGACGAGCCGAACGATGGTGTCGTCGAGATCGCCCTCAGATGTCGACATCGTGGCCCCCTCCTCGCGCGCTCCCCTACGAGCCGATGTACGACATGACGTGCTTGAGACGCGTGTAGTCCTCAAAGCCATAGTGCGACAGGTCTTTACCGTAGCCGGAGTGCTTGAACCCGCCGTGCGGCATGTCGGAGACGAAGGGAATGTGCGTGTTGATCCAGACGCATCCGAAATCGAGGTCGCGCGCGAAGCGCATGGCGCGCGTGTGATCGCTCGTCCACACCGATGACGCCAGCGCGTACCGCACGCCATTCGCGAGAGCGAGCGCCTCGTCATCGGTGCGGAACGTCTGCACCGTGAGCACGGGGCCGAAGATCTCCTCCTGCACCGCCTCGTCGTCTTGCCGCATGCCGGTGACGATCGTGGCCGGGAAGAAGTAGCCGCGGTCGCCCTGCCGAGCCCCGCCGGCGACGAGTTGCGCATGGGCGGGCAGCCGATCGACGATCCCCTCGACCCGCTCAAGCTGGGCTGCGTTGTTGAGGGCGCCGTAGAAGACCCCGTCCTCGCGCGGGCCGCCCGTGATCGCGTGAGTCGCCGCCCGCGCGACGAGCGCCGCAACGACCTCGTCATGCACCGACTCGTGCACGATCACGCGCGTGGCGGCCGTGCAGTCTTGTCCGGCGTTGAAATACCCCGCGAGCACGAGCCCCTCGGCGACCTTCTGCGGGTCGGCGTCGGCGAACACGATGGCCGGGGCCTTGCCCCCCAACTCGAGGTGCACGCGCTTCAGGTCGCTCGCCGCTGCCTTCGCGACCTCCATGCCGGCGCGCACCGAACCGGTGATCGCCACCATCTGGGGGGTCGGATGCTGAAGCAGGGCCGCGCCCGTCGTGCGGTCGCCCATGACGACGTTGAGCACCCCCGCGGGCAGCACGCCAGCTGCGAGCTCGGCGAACCGCACGGTGGAGAGCGGAGTCGTATCTGACGGCTTGAGCACGACGGTGTTGCCCGCCGCGATCGCCGGCGCGATCTTCCACACCGCCATGTTGAGCGGGTAGTTCCAGGGCGTTACCTGGCCGATCACGCCGATCGGTTCGCGCCGCACGAAAGAGGTGTGGTCGGCGAGGTACTCCCCCGCCGAACGGCCTTCGAGGTCACGGGCTGCACCGCCGAAGAAGCGCAGCTGGTCGACCGACTGGTCGATCTCGTCGGCCACGAGGCTGGCACGCGGTTTGCCCGTATCGAGCGACTCGAGGTCGGCGAGCTCATCAGCGTGCTCAGCCATGACGTCAGCGAGGCGAAACAGGGCGAGCTGCCGCTCTGCCGGGGTCGTGCGCCCCCAGTGCGCGAAAGCCGTGTCAGCTGCTCGGTAAGCAGAGTCGATCTCGGCGGGAGTGCTGATGGGCGCCTGCCCATACACCTCTTCCGTGGCCGGGTCGATGAGGTCGATGTGCGAATCGGACGTACTGTCGACGGACTCGCCGCCGATGACGTTGCGGAGAATGCGAGCGCTCATGGCGCCACTGTAGCGCGGGCGAGCCCTGGCATCCAGCCCGATGCGACGGATTCCGTCGCTGATAGGCGCAGTATCCTGCGGATTCACTTGTATTCCGCGCTCGGCACTGTCAGAATCGTTCCATGGCCTCCCGTAGCAAGCCGGTGCACCTCGACGACGTGTCGAAGGCCATTGTCGAGCAGTTGCAGACGGACGGACGCCGCTCATACGCCGAGATCGGCAAGGCCGTGGGGTTGAGCGAGGCCGCCGTGCGTCAGCGCGTGCAGAAGCTCACCGATGCCGGTGTCATGCAGGTCGTTGCCGTGACCGATCCGATGCAGCTCGGCTTCTATCGCCAGGCCATGATCGGGGTGCGCGTCGTCGGTGACACGGCTCGCGTCGCCGAACAGCTCAGCAACATCCGCGCCGTCGACTATGTCGTGCTGACCGCCGGCAGTTTCGACATTCTCGCCGAGGTCGTGTGTGAGAACGACGACGACCTCATCGACCTGCTCAACCAGCAGATCCGCACCATCGAGGGCGTGCACTCGACCGAAACATTCGTCTATCTACGACTGCAGAAGCAGTTCTACAACTGGGGGACCCGATGACCATTTTCCGCACCAAGAAGGCCAAGAAGGCCGCGAAGCACGAGAGTGGGCACACCATGGCGATCGACACCGAGCTCGCGCCGACGGGCGTCGCGCTCGACGACGCTACCGAGGCCGATCTGCAGCAGAAGGCGAAAGACCATCTGTGGATGCACTTCGCCCGCCAGTCGGGCATGGAGGCCGGCAACGGCGTGCCGATCATCGTGCGCGGCGAAGGCCATCACATCTATGACTCGAGGGGCAAGAAGTACATCGACGGGCTCTCGGGTCTGTTCGTGGTGCAGGTAGGCCACGGCAATGCGCGACTCGCCGAGGCTGCCCGCAAGCAGGCCGAAGAGCTCGCGTTCTTCCCGCTCTGGTCATACGCGCACCCCACCGCCATCGAACTGGCCGACCGCCTGGCCGAGTACGCCCCCGGAGACCTGAACCGCGTGTTCTTCACGACCGGTGGCGGCGAAGCGGTGGAGTCTGCGTGGAAGCTCGCGAAGCAGTACTTCAAGCTCACCGGCAAGCCCATGAAGCACAAGGTCATCTCGCGGGCGATCGCCTATCACGGCACTCCGCAGGGAGCCCTGGCCATCACGGGCATCCCCGGCATGAAAGAGATGTTCGAGCCGCTCACCCCCGGCGGGTTCCGCGTGCCGAACACCAACTACTACCGCGCCGAAGAGATGGGGTTCCACGGCTCGCTCGAAGAGTTCGGTCAGTGGGCCGCCAACCGCATCGAAGAGGCCATCTTGTTCGAGGGCGCCGATACAGTCGCAGCGGTCTTCCTCGAGCCCGTGCAGAACTCGGGCGGTTGCTTCCCGCCGCCCCCCGGCTACTTCACGCGTGTTCGCGAGATCTGCGACAAGTACGACGTGCTCCTCGTGAGCGATGAGGTCATCTGCGCCTACGGCCGCATCGGCGAGATGTTCGCGTGCACCGCGCTCGGCTATGTGCCCGACATCATCACCTCGGCCAAGGGGCTCACGAGCGGCTACTCGCCGCTCGGCGCCATGATCGTGAGCGACCGCCTGTACGAGCCCTTCAAGCACGGGCAGACGGCGTTCTACCACGGCTACACCTTCGCCGGGCATCCGGTGTCGGCCGCCGTCGCGCTCGAAAACCTCAACATCATGGACGATGAGGGCATTCTCGAGCACGTGAGCGAGAACTCACCGAAGTTCCGTGAGGCGCTCGAGCGGCTCAAAGACCTGCCGATCGTCGGCGACGTGCGCGGCGAGGGCTACTTCTTCGGCATCGAGCTCGTCAAGAACAAAGAGACGAAAGAGACCTTCAACGAGGCGGAGTCCGAGCGCCTGCTGCGCGGCTTCCTCTCAAAGGCGCTCTTCGACGCTGGGCTCTACTGCCGCGCCGACGACCGAGGCGACCCCGTCATCCAGCTCGCTCCCCCGCTCACGATCGGTCCGGCCGAGTTCGACGAGATCGAGGGCATTCTGCGACGCGTGCTGACCGAGGCCGGAAAACTGCTCTGAGCGCGAACGGGTCAGTCGACGCTGGCGACGACTACAGGGGTCTGAGCTATTGGCACGCCACGGTCGCTGATGATCTGACGCCCCGCGCCGCCCTCGATGGTGACCTCGACACCGACGTCGCCATCGTGGGGGCAGGGCTCACCGGTCTGTGGACAGCGCACGAGCTGCTCAAGCGCGACCCTGGTCTGCGCGTCACGGTGCTCGAGAAACACATTTCGGGCTTCGGCGCCTCGGGCCGCAACGGCGGCTGGTGCAGTGCGCTGTTCCCCGCATCGACCGCGTCGCTCGAGAAGAAGCACGGTCGCGAGGCAGCGCTGGCGATGCGGCGAGCGATGGTCGACACGGTCGACGAGGTCGGTCGAGCAGCTGCCGCGGCCGGCATCGACTGCGACTACGTGCGCGGCGGCACGGTCGTCTACGCCCGCAGTGAGACCCAGTGGCGAGCCGCGCAGCACGACGTCGACCAAGCGCACGGCTACGGCGTCGATGCCCTCGAGCTCTGGGGTTCCGAACGTGTTCATGCGCGGGATGCCCGGGGTGCGGTCTACGACCCGGCCTGCGCCCGCGTGCACCCTGCCGCCCTCGTGCGCGGGCTCGCCCGCGTGGTGGAGGGGCAGGGTGCGGTCATCCACGAGCAGACGACCGCCGAGAGCTGGCAGTCGGGGCTGGTCCGCACCGACCGCGGCACCGTCCGCGCGCGACACATCATCAGCGCGCTGGAGGGATACGGCGCGACCGTCGCGCAAACGAAGCGGCGCGTGCTCCCCCTCTACTCGCTCATGGTGGCGACTCAACCGCTCGACGACGACGTGTGGGATGCCATGGGCATCGCCCACGGTCAAACCTTCTCTGATGGCCGTCACCTCGTGATTTACGGCCAGCGCACCGCCGACAACCGCATCGCCTTCGGCGGACGCGGGGCGCGGTACCACTGGGGTAGCGCCATTCGCAGCGAGTACGACCGTGTCGAGCGCGTGTTCGAGCACCTCGTGGCGACACTGCATGATCTGTTTCCGCAACTGCCGCCGCTCGATGTCGAACACGCATGGGGCGGCCCACTCGGGGTGCCGCGCGACTGGCACGCGAGCGTGACCTACGACACCGACAGTGGTCTCGGCTCTGCAGGGGGGTATGTGGGCGACGGGCTGTCGACGACCAACCTCGCCGGCCGCACGCTGGCCGACCTCATCACGGGGCGCGACACCGAACTGACGCGATTGCCCTGGGTCGGCCACCGCTCTCCGTCGTGGGAACCCGAACCGCTGCGCTTCATCGGCGCAAACGCGGGCCTCGTCGCCATGACCGCCGCCGATGCGGAGGAACGGGCGACCGGACGGACGTCGATCATCGCCCGGGCCATGAGCCCGTTGATCGGTCACTGACGGCATCTTCAGCCATGCGCGCAGGCGACACGCAGGAGGTTCGGAGCATCGGCATCTAGCCTCGGCTGAGCGCGAGGGAGGTGCAGTGTCTACGACGAGTCGATCGAGAGCGACAACTCCTTTGTCGACCGCGTCGATACCGCCGCGTGAGCGGCAGGTGTTCGCCCTTCTCTGTTTCATCGCGATCGTGGCCGCCGTGGCCGCCTTTGGCTCGCTCACCTCAGCCGGTGCGATCTCGGGGTGGTACGAGAGCACGCCGAAGCCGATGTGGAACCCGCCGAATGCTGTGTTCGGCCCGGTCTGGACAGTGCTCTACCTCACGATGGCCGCGGCGGCGTGGCTCGTGTGGCGACGGCCCGACTCGGCCGAACGCACGCGGGCGCTGCGCGTCTACATCGTGCAGCTCGCCCTCAACGCGGTGTGGAGTCCGGCGTTCTTCGGCCTCGGAGCGCTGATGGGCCCCGCCGGACTGTGGATCGCACTCGCGGTGATCGTCGCCCTCGATTTCGCGATACTCGCGGCGATCATCCGGTTCGCCGATGTCAGTCGCGTGGCGGCATGGATGCTCATTCCGTATTGGTTCTGGGCCCTGTTCGCGACGACGCTCAACGCAGCGATCGCGGTGCTCGCCCGATAGCCCAGCCCTGCCCACTAGCGTGGAATCGTGACTGACATCGACCCGACCGAGACCTCGGCGTTGCTGCCCGCGCGCCAGCGTTCTCGCGCGGCCCGTGTGGGGCGCGGCGTGCTCGTGGGGCTCGCGGTCGTGAGCATCGTGGCGCAGTCGGCAGTGCTCGCCGGGGCTGGCTGGGCCGCCTCGAATCCACGACTCGTCAGCGACGCGGTGACCGCGCATCGCTTCGAGCCGCCTGCCGCGATCTCCGCTCTGGCGACCAAGGCTGACATGAGCGAACGGGGGCGGTTCGTGTTCTACGCGAGCGTTCCCGAACTGGTGCCGGCCGAGAGCTTTGATCTGTTCTGCTCACGAGATGAGCCGGGGATCGGAGTGCTCGGATGCTTCACCTTCGCCGAAGCCCGCATCTACCTCTATGACATCACCGAGGAGGGCCTCGAGCCGTTCGAGGTCGTGGTCGCTGCCCACGAAATGCTGCATGCGGCGTGGGACCGCCTGAGCGCCGACGAGCGGCTCGAGCTGGAAGCTCCGCTCGAGGCGGTGTTCGCTGAACTCGGCCCGGATCATGAGCTCGTCGAGCGCATCGCGTCGTATGAGGCCTTCGATCCGTCGTCGCGCGTGCCCGAGCTCTACGCGATCATTGGCACCGAGATCGAGTCGCTGCCTGAGACGCTCGAACTGCACTACGCCGAGTACTTCGACGATCGGTCGGTCGTGGTCGGCATCTGGCAGCAGATTCAGGCGATCTTCGTCGAACTCGAGAACGAGCTCGATCGCCTCGGCGCCGAGCTCGAGGCCCTCGCGGCGCAGATCGACGCCGAGCGGCAGGCGGCCGAGCGCGATGCGACTGCGCTCGAAGCCGACATCAGTGCCTTCAATACTCGCGCCGAACGCCCCGGGGGCTACACGAGTCAGTCGGCCTTCGAGCGTGACCGCGACGCCCTGCTGGCGCGCCAGAACGCGCTCAACTCTCAGATCGACGCGACGAACGCCACCGTCGACGCCTACAACGCTCTGCTCGCAGAGTTCACCGCGCTCAACGACCAGGCCGCCGCGCTGAACCGATCGCTCAACATCGACCCGCAGCCCATCGAGCCGAGCGAGTAGCGCGCGTCGATCTCACTCCTCCGTGTCGTTCGCGGGCGCCTCGGCGGGCGGAAAGAGTTCGTCGATGAAGGCGAGGTCATCAGCAGTCGGGTGCCACGCGTCGGCCGCCCCGGCATTCTGGGCGATCTGCTCGACAGACGTGGCGCCCGCGATCACCGAGCCCATGGCCGGGCGACTCAGCAACCAGCCGATCGTGGCTTCGAGCATCCCGATGCCGCGATCAGCGCTGAAGGTCGCGTATCGGTCGAGAATGTCCCAGGGCGCTTCCTCGACGAGGTGCGGGCGCTGCCGCATGATGCGCGTGTCGGCCGGCCCGCCGTCGCGGGTGAACTTGCCGGTGAGCAGCCCGTTGTAGAGCGGATAGAAGGGCAGCAGCCCCACTCCTGATGCGTGGGCGGCCGGCAGCAATTCGGCATCGGCGTCACGCACGAGCAGGCTGTATTCGTTCTGGGCGGAGATGAATCGCGGATGCTCGCTCGCCGTCGCCGTGGCCTCAGCGTCGAGCAGCTGCGTGGCAGAGAAGTTCGAGTGGCCGATGAAGCGCACGAGTCCGGCGTCGACGAGCTCGTGCAGCGCGGCGAGCGTCTCGTCGATCGGCGTGGCGGGGTCAGGCGTGTGCAGCTGGTACAGATCGAGGTAGTCGGTGCGCAGTCGCCGCAGCGAGCCTTCGACCGAGGCCCGAATGTAGCGGTGCGACCCGTGCGGCACGTCGAGCATCTCGGGGTTCTTCGCGCCCTCATTGCCGAACTTGGTGGCCAGAACGACCTGGTCGCGACGGCCCGCGAGCGCAACACCCATCATCGTCTCGCTGCGACCGTGGCTATAGCCGTACATCTCCGCCGTGTCGAGCAGGGTGATGCCGTGGTCGATCGCGGCGTGCAGCACGCGCGAGGTTCCGGCCTGCTCTTCTGTCGGGCTTCCGGGTCGTCCGAAATTGTTGCACCCCAGGCCGACGGCAGAGACGAGCAGGTCAGAACGGCCCAGCGGGCGGTGAGGCATCGAGGTCATGCTCCTATCCTCCCCCGACTCACCTGGCGCCCTGACGATTCCCTGTCTGGAAACCGCCAGTGGGGGGATGCCCGCCGCCGCTAGCCTCGGTGCATGACTCCCCGCGCAACACCGGCAGCAGGCCTGCTCACCATCGACTCCCCCCTCGGTCGCATCGCCCTGCGCAGTGAGGGCCGTGCCGTCACGCGAGTCGAGATCGCGGTGCAGGGCACCCTCTCGACCGACGGAATGCCCGATGAGCCGACTCCCGTGCTCGTGAAGGCCGCGAAAGAACTCGCCGAGTACTTCGCGGGTCGTCGGCGTGCGTTCGCGGTGCCGGTGACCGTGGCAGGCACACCGTTCCAGCAGGCGATCTGGAATCAACTGACCGAGATTCCCTTCGGCTCTGTGCGCGGTTACGGCGAGCTCGGCCGCGCGACGGGTCGGGCTACCGCGGGGCGCGCGGTCGGCGGGGCGGTGGGCGCGAACCCGGTGCCGTTGCTCATTCCGTGTCATCGCGTACTCGCGAGCGATGCCCGCATCACGGGCTACAGCGCGGGCGACGGCATCCCGACCAAGATCTGGTTGCTCGATCACGAGGGCATTCCGCACCGATGACCACGACCGGCGTCGGTCAGGGCGACTCTCATGACCGCCCGCGCTGCGGCTGGGCGGGCGCCGACCCGCTGTACCAGCGCTACCACGATGACGAGTGGGGGGTCGCGCTGCACGGTGACCGCGCACTGTTCGAGAAGCTGAGTCTCGAGGCCTTCCAAAGCGGTCTGTCGTGGATCACGATCCTGCGGCGTCGAGAGGGCTTTCGCACCGCCTTCGCGGGTTTCGAGATCGATCGAGTCGCCGAGTTCGACGACACGGCTGTCGAGCGGTTGCTCGCCGATGTCAGCATCATCCGCAATCGCGCCAAGATCGAGGCGACGATCGCGAACGCCCGCGTGCTGTGCGACTGGACGGCGACTGAGCCTGGCGCGCTCGACGCGCTGATCTGGTCGTTTCAGCCGCCTGCACGCACGGTGCGCCCGACCACTCTCGCCGAGATTCCCACGCAGACCGATGAGTCGCGCGCGCTTGCTCGCGCGCTACAGTCACGCGGCCTGCGGTTCGTCGGCCCGACGACCGCCTACGCGCTCATGCAATCAGCAGGCCTTGTCGATGACCACGTCACGGGGTGCTGGCGCGCGGTGGCAGGGTTCCCGGCACCGTGAGCTCGAGCAACCGCTCCCCCACGGGCCGCAACGGCCAACCGAGCGTGTTTGACCGTGTGCAGAGCGCTTCGATCGATGTCGGCAATGGCCCCGCCATGAGCAGGGCGCGCACCCACTCGCCCTTGCCCTTCTTGTTGAAATGATTGAGCGCCCGGGCCACGCCGTCATCGCCGACCGCCACCACCGACACCCCTACTGCAGCGCGGTCGTCGGGCAGCGGGCCGAGGGCTGCATAACCCGCTGATCGCAGATCGATGATCGGCGTGCTCAGCTCAGTGAGTACTCGCGTGATCGAGGTCGCCCACTCACGCTTGAGCGGCAGATCGGGCAATCGGCTGTCGTGAGAGAGCCGGTACGCAGGTATCGCATCGTCGGCGCGCAGCAGCCCGAACAGCGCAGAGTGCACGACGAGCGAGGCCGCCGCTCGCTGACGAGCCGCGGGCGAGAGCGATTCTGCATCAAGAGCGTCGTAGAGCACACCGGTGTACCGCTCGAGGGCCGGCATGGTCGGGCTCGAGCGCAGTGCGCGGTTGCGCTCGAGCTCGACGGGGGCCGACTTCGTGCCGAGCTTGAGTGCGTGCGCAGCCCGCTGCTCGTCAGACGAGAGTTCGACCGTCGCCTCGAGCAGACGTCGGCGAGCATCGGTCAACGACGAAAACGACAGCGATTCGAGCTCGAGCGGCTGCCGATCACCCCCGTCTCGCTTGGTCTCGGAGGGTGGGAGAAGAATGTGCATCAGGAGCGGAGGAAGGCAGACGCCCGTTCGAGCAGCTCGGGGAGCGGTGCCACCGTGTCGAGCGTCAATCGCGGGCGCGACTGGGCAAGGCCCGACCAGGAGTCGTATTCGTCGAGCCGTTGCTCAACGGCGTTCCACGTCGGTTCGGCAAGATGCGGCAGATCACGATGCCGCTCTTCAATGCGTTGCCGGTGCACTGCCACATCGCTGCACACCGTCTCGAGAAACCGCACCTCGACGCCGAGTCGATCGCCCAGCATGACCCATTGATCGCGTGCTGCCGTGACGGCGTTGACAGCGTCAACGATGATGCTTTGGCCAGCACGCAACACGGCGTCAGCGATGGTCTCTGCCACCAGGTACGCGGCGAGTCCGGTCGGCTGATCGTGCGCGATGCCGGCGCGCAGGATCGCTGACTCGAGCGGATCGACCGACACCACAGCAACACCCCACTGCCGTGCCAGCCGCTCTGCCACCGTGCTCTTGCCCGACCCCGGAAGGCCTGCCATAGCGACCAGCATCGGCTACGCCGTCCTGACCAGCATCGGCTACGCCGCCCTGACCAGCATCGGCTACGCCGCCCTGATCAGCATCGGCTACGCGAGCGCGGCGGCGCCCGCGACGATCGTGACCGTGTCGTTCTCGACCGAGAGGAAGCCGTCTTCAGCCTGGGCGACGATGACCGCGCCCTCGGTGGGCGTGATGCGCACCTCGCCCGCGCTCAAGATGCCGAGAAGCGGCTCGTGGCCGGGAAGGATTCCGATCTCACCCTCGGTGGTGCGCGCCACGATCTGCTTCGCGCGCCCCGACCAGACCTCGCGGTCGGCCGAGACGACGCTCACCGTGAGCTCGGCCATGACTAGTCGTTCTCCTTCTGAATCTGTGCCCAGCGCTCTTCGACGTCGCTGATTCCGCCGACGTTGAAGAAGGCCTGCTCGGCGACGTGGTCGAACTCGCCCTTGGCGATCGCGTCGAACGACTCGATGGTCTCCTTCAGCGGAACGGTCGAGCCCTCGACGCCCGTGAACTTCTTGGCCATGTAGGTGTTTTGCGAGAGGAACTGCTGAATACGGCGTGCACGCGACACCGTGATCTTGTCTTCCTCTGACAGCTCGTCAACACCGAGGATCGCGATGATCTCCTGCAGCTCTTTGTTCTTCTGCAGAATCTGCTTCACGGTCGTCGCGACGCGGTAGTGGTCCACGCCGATGTAGAGCGGGTCGAGGATGCGGCTCGTCGAGGTGAGCGGGTCTACGGCCGGGTAAAGGCCCTTCGACGCGATCTCACGGCTGAGCTCGGTCGTCGCGTCGAGGTGGGCGAAGGTGGTGGCCGGCGCCGGGTCGGTGTAGTCGTCGGCGGGAACGTAGATCGCCTGCAGCGAGGTGATCGAGTGACCGCGGGTCGAGGTGATGCGCTCTTGCAGAACACCCATCTCGTCGGCGAGGTTCGGCTGGTAGCCCACCGCCGACGGCATGCGGCCGAGCAGCGTCGACACCTCGGAGCCCGCCTGCGTGAACCGGAAGATGTTGTCGATGAAGAGCAGAACGTCTTGGTTCTGCACGTCGCGGAAGTACTCGGCCATCGTCAGAGCCGAGAGAGCGACGCGAAGACGGGTTCCGGGCGGCTCATCCATCTGGCCGAAGACGAGCGCGGTCTTGTCGAAGACTCCGGCCTCTTCCATCTCGTGGATGAGGTCGTTGCCCTCACGGGTGCGCTCACCGACACCGGCGAACACCGACACACCACCGTGGTCTTGCGCCACGCGCTGGATCATCTCTTGGATGAGCACGGTCTTGCCGACGCCGGCACCGCCGAACAGGCCGATCTTGCCACCGAGCACGTAGGGAGTGAGCAGGTCGATGACCTTGATGCCGGTCTCGAAGAGCTGGGTCTTCGACTCGAGCTGGTCGAAGGCCGGCGGCTTGCGGTGAATCGGCCAGCGCTCGGTGATCTCGATCTTCTCGCCCGGCTCTGCGTTGAGCACCTCGCCCGTGACGTTGAACACCTTGCCCTTGGTGACGTCGCCCACGGGAACCGTGATGGGTGAGCCCGAGTCGCGCACCTCTTGGCCGCGCACGAGACCATCGGTCGGCTTCAGCGCGATCGCGCGCACGAGGTCGTCGCCGAGGTGCTGCGCGACCTCGAGCACGAGCTCGGTCGACACGTCGTCGATCGTGATCGTGGTCGACAGCGCGTTGTAGATGCCCGGAATGGCGTCGTGCGGAAACTCGATGTCGACGACGGGGCCGGTGACGCGGGCGATGCGGCCTACTCCGCCGGTCGACGTCGCGGCCGGGGCCTTCTTGGTAGCGGTAGCCATGGTTTCTCTTCCTATCGTCTGTGCTGTGTCAGGGTGCGCGGTCGAGCCGCGGCTACTTCGTGCTCAGGGCGTCGGCGCCGCCCACGATTTCAGAAATTTGCTGGGTAATTTCGGCCTGACGAGCGTTGTTCGCCAGTCGGGTGTAGTCGAGGATGAGCTTGTCGGCATTGTCGCTCGCCGACTTCATCGCCTTCTGGCGCGCTGCGTGCTCTGACGCCGCCGACTGCAGCATCGCGTTGAAGATGCG
>JBBQKE010000002.1:0-19779 GCA_038326585.1 Actinomycetales bacterium
GGCGAGCGGCCGCAACGGCGGATTCGTCGAGGCCACC
This sequence comes from Actinomycetales bacterium, assembly GCA_038326585.1. Taxonomy (GTDB): domain Bacteria; phylum Actinomycetota; class Actinomycetes; order Actinomycetales; family Microbacteriaceae; genus Microcella. The sequence continues at coordinate 38 of JBBQKE010000002.1, forward strand.
CTCACGCACGGTGCGAAAAACGGCGAGGCCCGGTTCCCCGACGAGCTCGCGACGCTCGATGCGCTCGGCATGCAGAACCTCGACGAGATCGAGGCCTCGGCCGAGGCCGAGGGCTGGCAGGTCGACTTCGAGCGCGTCGGCTCGATCGCCGTCGCGACCGAGCCCTACCAGGTGGCCGAGCTCGAGGCCGCTCACGACGGCGAGCACGAGCTGTTCTATGACGCTGCGGCGATGCGCGGGGTGCTCGACTCACCCACCTTCGAGGGAGGTCTGTGGTCGATGCGCGATACGGCGCTCGTGCATCCCGGCAAGCTCGGCGTGGCCCTGATGCGCGCGTGCCTTGATGCGGGTGTCGAGATCTTCGAGTCGAGCCCCGTCACTCAGCTGACGGGCGAGAGCGATGCGATCACCCTCAGTGTGCGCGGAGGCGGCGTGGTGCGCGCCGCGCGCGTGGCGCTCGCGACGAACGCGTTCCCGTCGCTGCTCAAGCGCTACCGCCTGCACACTGTGCCGGTCTACGACTACGTGCTCATGACCGAACCGCTTACGGATGCGCAGCTCGCCTCGATCGGCTGGCAGGGCCGGCAGGGGGTAGCCGACAGCGCCAACCAGTTTCACTACTACCGCCTCAGTGCCGACAACCGCATCTTGTGGGGCGGATACGACGCGATCTACCACTTCGGCGGGCGCATCCGCCCGGAGTACGACGACCGGCGTGAGTCGTACGAGACGCTCGCGAGCCATTTCTTCACGACTTTTCCGCAGCTCGAAGGGGTGCGGTTCAGTCACCGCTGGGCGGGCGTCATCGATACCTGCAGTCGCTTCTGCGCCTTCCACGCGACGGCGCATCAGGGCCGCGTCGCGTACTCGGCGGGGTTCACGGGCCTCGGTGTAGCCGCTACCCGGTTCGCCGCCAACGTCATGCTTGATCAGCTCGGCGGCGAAGCGACCGAGCGCACCTCGCTCGACATGGTGCGCAGCATGCCGCTGCCCTTCCCGCCCGAGCCTGCGACCTACCCGGCGGTGCAGTCGGTGCGCTGGGCCCTCGACCGCGCAGATCACAATCAGGGCACACGCAATCTTTTCCTTCGCACCCTCGACGCGGTGGGTCTAGGGTTCGACTCGTGACCCTTCCCCTCGATGCGGCAACAGTGCTGCAGGCCCTCGAGCTCGAACTCGAGCACGAGCCGGTCGATGCCGAGCGCGTCGTCGACGGCAACCCGACGACGGGCATCGCGGCACTGACCGAGCTCGACGACTGGGAGGTCGGGGTGTGGGAGATCACACCCGGCACCGTCACCGACGTCGAGGTCGAAGAGATCTTCATCGTGCTGCGCGGTCACGCCACGCTCACGCGGGGTGACGGCACGCAGGTCGAGCTCGTCGCGGGCTCGATCGGCCGTCTCGACGACGGTGAAGAGACCGAGTGGCAGGTGCACGACACGCTGCGCAAGATCTACCTCGCGTAGCGCGCCGCGCATCCACTAGCTCACCAGGTCGAGTCGCCCCTGATCACGACGTCGCTGCCGCCGTCGATGAAGACGACCTGCCCGCACAAGTGCGAGTTCTCGACGCTCGTCAGGTAGACGATGAGATTCGCCACGACCGGAGCCTCGCCGATGCCGTTGAGCGGCATGGGCACCATCTCGAGAATGGCCTTCTCTGCCTCGGCCGTCGACGTGTATTGCTCGGTCATGGGCGTGCGGATCACGCCCGGAGCCACCGCGTTGAGCGGGATGCTCGCACCGGCCCATTCAGAACTCGCGGCATTGCGGCGAATCCAGCGGGCGAGCGCCCGCTTCGTCGAGCCGTAGATGAGCCCACCCTTGCCCTCGTCGAGCAGCTCTTGCGCGCGGTGCAGCGCGGCCGGCTCGTCGTGGGCGAGGCAGGCGTCGACGAGCTCATCATCGACCGGAAAGAGCGATGCCATCGATGCCGTGGCGACCGCGCGCGGGGCATCCGACCCCGTCAGCAACGGGCGCAGGCCGTCAAGGGTGGCGAGCGCGCCGAAGTAGTTCACCGCGACGGTCGCAACAGACTCGGTCGCGAGTCCGGCATTGGCGACGACCGCATCGAGGGTGCCACCACTCAGCTCGGTGGCCTGAGTGACGAGCGCGTCGCGGCCCTCGTGCGTCGTGAGGTCGACGGTGATGTCGGCATCGTGCAGATCGACGCCGATCACGCGGTGGCCCTGGGCGGTGAGTGCCGAGGCGGTGGCGGCTCCGATGCCGCTCGCCGCGCCGGTGACGAGATAGGTGCGAGTCATGATGACTCCTTTCGCTCGGTGGCTCCCACCGTGCCACCGCTGCTCGCACGAGTCCAGAGTCGAACGTCCCAGCCTCGTAGAATCGTGCCTATGCGCATCCACGTCGCGACCGATCATGCCGGCCTCGAATTCAGCCAGAACGTGCGTGAGCACGTCGCCGCTCAGGGGCACGAGGTGCATGACCACGGCCCGCAGTTCTACGACGCACTCGACGACTACCCGAGCTTCTGCATCAACGCCGCCCGCGCCGTCGCGCGCGATCACGCCGCGGGCGTCGATGCGCTCGGCATCGTCTTCGGCGGGTCGGGCAACGGCGAGCAGATGGCGGCCAATAAGGTGCGCGGCATCCGCGCGGCACTCGTGTGGAGCGACGCGACCGCTCAACTGGCACGTGAGCACAACGATGCCAACGTCATCGCGATCGGCGCGCGGCAGCACACCGTCGACGAGGCTCTGCGCTTCATCGACCTGTTTCTCGGCACACCTTTCCCGGGAGACGAGCGCCACGCTCGCCGCATCGCCCAGCTCGCCGAGTATGAGACCACCGGGGCCATTTCCGGGCACGAGATCGTCTAGGGCCGCCGTGCCCGAGGGTCACTCCGTCCACCGCATCGCGCGGCAGTTCGCGCGGCACTTCGTCGGCGCGCGGGTCGCGGTCAGCTCGCCGCAGGGCCGCTTCGCCGACGGGGCGGGCGTGCTCGACGGCCGCACCATGACCGATGCACGGGCGGTGGGCAAGCAGATGTTCCTCGAGTTCGACGACGCCATCTGGCTGCGCGTGCACCTGGGCATCTACGGTGCCTGGGACTTCAACGGCGCTGTCGCGCAAGACGCCACTCAACGCTCGGCTGGTGGGCGCATGGGCCAGACGAATCAGCGCGGCACCAGCGATGACGAGGTGGATGCTCGCACGACGGTCGTCGGCGAGCACGAAGACTCGCTCGCCTCCATCGGGGCTCCTCGCCGCACCCGCCTGCGCATGGCCGAGGCCGACACCGAGACCAAGGTCGACAGCACGTTTCCGCCCGAACCGGTCGGCCAGGTGCGCGTGCGCCTGCTCACCGAAAAGGCGGTGGCTGACTTGCGCGGTCCGACGGCCTGCGAAGTGCTCGACGCGGCGGCGGTGCAGGGTGTCGTCGATGCTCTCGGCCCCGACCCTGAGAACGACGACCCCGAGCTCGGCGAACAGCGCATGGTCGATCGCGTGCGGCGTCGCCGCGTGCCGATCGCGCTGCTGCTCATGGATCAATCGGTCGTGAGCGGCATCGGCAACGTGTACCGGGCCGAGATGCTGTTCCGCGCACGGCTCGACCCGTTCGCGACGGGTGCCTCCTTGCCTGGCGACGTCGTGCGTGATCTGTGGCGCGACTGGCGCTATCTGCTCGGGGTCGGCATCGAGACCGGTCAGATGCTCACGATGGATGGCCTCGACGACGATGCCCAGCGTGCCGCACTGCGCAATCGCGCAGACCGGCACTGGGCCTACAAGCGCGAAGGTCTGCCGTGCCGCATCTGCGGCACGCACATCACGATGCAGCTGCTCGCGGCCCGCAAGCTGTACTGGTGCCCGAGTTGCCAGGGGCTGGCGGCATGAGGCACACACCGCAGTTCGTGCTCGATGACCGCGACGAGATTCGCCGCCTCATTCGCGAGAACCCGTGGATGACGATCGTGTCGCACCCGCCGGGCGCGAGCATCGTCGCCTCGCACTACGCCTTTCTTCTCGACGAGGCCGCGTCGACGGGCGACGAGATCGTGCTTATCGGCCATGTGGGCCGCCCCGACGAGCAGCTGCACGCGCTGGGCACGCACGAGGTGCTCATCATCGTGCAGGGCCCGCACGGCTATATCTCGCCGAGCTGGTACGCCGAAGGCGACATCATTCCGACCTGGAATCACGTGACGGCGCACCTCTGGGGCACCCCCGAGCTGCTGAGCGACGAGGCAAACCTGCAGGCCCTCGCCGAGCTCACCGACCACTTCGAGCAGCACGTCGCCGAGCCGCGCGGGCTGCACCTCGATCCGGAGTATTCTCGACGTATCGCCCGGGGCACAGTGGGTGTGCGCCTGCGCGTCACGAGGGTCGACGCCCGAGCGAAACTGAGTCAGAACAAGGCCCCCGACGTCGTCGACGGCATCATTGAGGCCCTCGCCGGCGAGGGGCCCTACAGCCAAGCCGAGTTGGCACGCGAGATGAGGAGACACCACGATGCGCGCGATTCGTAACGCGCGGCCGCTCGGCGGTCACGACCCCATCGACCTGATCGTCGACGACGGCATCATCACCGCCATCCTGCCCGCCGGCATCGAGGCCGTCGATGCGTCAGACCTCGACCTGGGTGGCCGGTTCATCATGCCCGGCCTGTGGGATGAACACGTGCACCTCACGCAGTGGGCGCAGCATCGGCGCCGCATCGACCTGGGCGCTGCGGTGAGCGCGGCCGAGGCTGCGGCCATCGTGCGGTCGAGCATCCACCAGGGTGCCGCGCCTGACGAGGTCGTTGTCGGAGTCGGCTTCCGCGACGGTCTCTGGCCGGATGCGCCCACCGTGGCCCTGCTCGACTCCATCGCGCTCGACCGGCCCATCGTGCTGATCAGTGGCGACGTGCACTGCGTCTGGCTCAACAGTGCGGCGCTCGTGCGCTTCGGCGTCGACGCATCGGTCGCCGACGACTGCGACGGGGTGCTGCGCGAAGAGGCGGCGTTCGCCATCACTGCTCAGCTCGATTCGGCGGGCGACGATCAGCTTGACCGATGGGTCGACGAAGCAGCCCGAGAGGCGGCCTCGCGCGGCGTCGTCGGCGTTGTCGACCTCGAGATGCGGTGGAATCACGACGACTGGCAGCGCCGCGTCGACGCCGGTTTCGACGCTGTGCGCGTCGAGTTCGGGGTGTACCCGCAGCATCTCGACCGCGCGATCGAGCTGGGCCTGCGCAGCGGCGATCGAGTCGCTGGCACCGTCAGCGTCGGTCCGCTCAAGGTCATCACCGACGGTTCGCTCAACACGCGCACCGCCTACTGCTGCGACCCGTATCCGGATGCTCCCGCCGGCTCGTACGGCCGCCTCAACGTGCCCCCCTGCGAGTTGCACCCGCTGCTTGCGCGCGCCAGCGATGCGGGCTTCGGGCTTGCCGTTCACGCGATCGGTGACGCTGCCAACCGCTTGGCTCTCGACGTCTTCGCGAAGCTCGGGCGCGGCGGACGCATCGAACACGCGCAACTCGTGCACGAGGCTGATTTCGCCCGGTTCGCCGCGCTCGGCGTCACGGCGAGCGTGCAACCCGAGCATGCGCTCGATGATCGCGACATGGCCGAGCACTACTGGCCAGGCCGCACTCAGCGGGCGTTCGCCCTCCGCTCGCTTCTCGATGCGGGTGCGCACCTCGTGCTCGGTTCCGACGCGCCGGTGGCGCCGCTCGATCCGTGGATCGCGATCGCGGCCGCGACCGCGCGTACGCGCGATGAGCGCCCGGCGTTTCACCCCGAGCAGTCGATCACCGTCGTCGAAGCGCTCGCCGCGTCGACGCGCACCCTGATCTCGGTGGGCGCGGTCGCCGATCTCGTGGCCCTCGACGCCGACCCTCTCGCTGTCGACCCGTTGGCTCTGCGCACCGTGCCGGTCGCCGCAACGCTGCTCGGCGGGCGTGTGACGCACGCCGATGCAGCCCTGCGGGTCGCTCAGCCGAGCGAGGTCTGACCGCTATTTCGCGATGTGCGAGAACAAGAACCAGCGGTCTTGCTCGAGACCTGCGGTGATGGCAATCGCGATGTCTTGACTCACGGGGTCGATGTCTTCGAGCCCATCGATGGCGGCCCGTGCGGTGACGAGAGTGGCGTCGATGCCGACGATGACGTCGGCGATGAGCACATCCGTCTTTTGGAATCCTTCTGTGACGGGCGGAACCGTCGTGGTCTTGCCGATCGACGGAACGCGAGCGTCGAGTGGCTGACCGAGGGCGACAACGCGCTCGGCGGCGAGGTCAGCGGCCTCTCTCGCGTGGGTCACGACGGTGTCGAGCAGTTCGTGCACGGGCAAGAAGTTGGGGCCACGCACGTGCCAGTGAGCCTGCTTGCCTTCGACGGCGAGCGCCATGAGGTCGATCACGAGGGGGGTCAGGTGCTCGGCGACGCCCGTCGTGAGCTTGGGTGCCTTCGCGCCTTTGGGCGCGGCAGTGACAGCGGTCATGATGCAGTCCTTCCTTCGTGGGGATCAGGTTTGCTCACGGTAGAACACCCGACTGAGCGAGCCCAGGGGCTTGACAAGCAGTCTCTGGCGTCAGCGCAAGTGCGAGATGCGCACAGCGATGTCGCGTGCATTCTGCAGCCGACGCTCGTAGCGGGCGGCGAGCGCGACGACGATAACGCCCGCGAGGCCGAGCCAGAGCCACCACTCGACGGCCTCGCCGACCAGTTCGAGCAGCGGCCAACTCTGCACGAGCAGGTGAACGAGCAGCACGGTGCCGCCGATGACGAACGGGGCCTGCAACGTCAGGCGCAGTGCCAGCACGAAGACGCCTGCGGCCACCACTCCGAGCGCGATGCTGCGCCAGAGCGGCTCACCGACCGAGTCGATGGCGAGCAATGACGGAACGAGCAAGGCACCGACACCGGGGCCGAGCCACGGCCAACTGCGGGCTTGCGGAAGGTCGCTCAGTCGGTCGGCACCGACCGCCAGTAGGCAGACGGCGAGCGGAAGGCTCATGAGCTCGACCGGGTCGACCACCTCGGTGAGGCCGAGAAGCGCGGCGCTGATCGCGGTGATTCCGATTCCGGCAGCGGTCACGGCGGTGCGCAGGCGGCCCTTGGCGAGCATCCACGCGGCGACCGACGCGGCCGCCGGCAAGGCGACGACCACGACGACCCGCACCAGTTCGGCGCCCGTCGCGGGCACCGCGGCGGCGAGCGCGTCGATGGTGTGGGTGATGGTGAGCAAACCGAGCGCGGTGAACGCGGTCGACACCAGGGCACTCGTCATGTGCGGCAGTCGTGCGTCGAGTGAGGCTGCGCGCAACAGGGGAACGATCGCGAGCACGATCGCGCTGACGGCGACGACGAGATAGCGGGCCCAGAAGTCGTCGACGCTCGCGAGGGCGGTCGGCACGACTGCGACAACGAGAGCGGCGGCGGTGAGCGGTGCCGCCGTGCGATCGACCCGCTGAGTGCCGCCGTGCCCGTGCTGGCGGTTGGTGACGATGGCGTTCGCGCCCGCGATGGCGAGCACGGCTCCGGCGAGGGGAAGCGAGTATGCCTCCGGCTCGCTGATGCTCCCGTCGACCAGGGCAATCCAGAGTGACGCCGTTCCGAGCCCAAGCGCGACCCAGCCGATGAAGCGTCGGGGCGATCTCGAGCCGACGAGTCCGTCGCGGCTGATGGCCGTCACGAGGGCGAGCACAGCAAGAGCCAGCACGGGTGCCCAGGCGAACTCGGCGGTCGGCGACGCACTCCACCCGGAGGCGAGAACCACGATGCCGAGTGCACCAGAACCGATGTCGCCGAGCAGTCGATCGATGCGCGCCCCTGCCTCGTCGCGCCGTTGCATCAGGCCGAGGGCGGCGACGACGATCAGCGCCCCGATCGCGACGGTCGCACTGAGGGAGGCGTTCAGTTGCAGCGGTGCGATCGCCGCGAGTGCGAGGGCCGCAACGACCAGCGGCAGCGTGGCCCGTGCGATGGAGCGTTCGATTCCGGGACGACGCAGTGTGACCAGCGCAAGCGCCACCAACAGCGCCATGAGCGCGACCACGTCATCGAGACGATCGACACCTGTCGACCCCGGCCGCGCGTCGATACCGATGACGGCCGCCACGGCCACAGCGATGACCAGAGAGGCACCGTCGGCGGCGTGACGCTCACTCGCGCTGAGCCTGCCGAGCTGCGTCACCACGATGATGATCGCGGCCGTCAGCAGCAGGGCGGCCTCGGTACCGACGTCGGGCAGGCCCACGACGGCGGCGTCGCGCGCGAGTGGGGGAGCGCTGCCGAGCAGCAGTAGCGCGGCGAGCGCGAGCGCGCCGGCCCGCAGAGGCATCAGAGACGTGGCCGGTCGCGCGATGCCGATGGTGATCAGGGCGATGATGAGGCCGACGATGCCCCCGCGCGGTGTCGCCCATCCGGTGAGGAAGGCGCCGAGCGCTGCTCCGGAGGCGAGCGGGATGCAGAGAGCGAGCAGCGCTCGGCGGGCATCCCGTGACGTCTCAGCGTCGACCCGATGCAAGCCGATAGCTCCCGCGAAGGCGAGCACCGCGAAAATCAGCATGACAAGCCACCACGGGCCTGCGAGCGGAACGATGGCGACGACGAGAATCGACCCGATGAGGGTCACTGCGCGTGCGCGGTGCACGAGCACGCCCAGAGAGGCCCACCCTGCGGCGATGAGCCCGAGTGAGAGCGCGAGCGCGCCCAGAGCGGCGATCGTCGCCGGCTCGGCAGAGGCCACGCGGTCAGCGACGCCGATCGGAAGCGCGCGGAGTGACTGCGTGGCGGCCTCAGCGAAGGCGGAGGCGCCCACGACCGCAGCCAGGCCGCCTGCGACGGCGGCGAGCGCGGCCGCGACGAGGGTCGCGCTCGCGAAGGTCGTGCGAGCACCCGACTGCACCGGCGACCGCCGCCATGCTTGCTCGGCGACGACGGCCAGGGCCACTGCGGCGAGCACCGGAGCGCTGACGATCACGCGGTCTTGATCGAAGCGGAAAGCCGACAGCACGGCACCCGTCATCGCAGCGAAAACTGCACCACCGCCGATCGCCGCGAACATCACGGTGTCGAAGGCGCGTCGCGGTTGCGCAACAGCTGCGGCGCTCGTCACGACGTGCAGCAGCGACGCGGCCGCGAGCACGAGGCCGCCGATGACCGGAGCCCAGCGGTTGCCGTCATCGAGCGTGCCCAGGCTCACGAGCGCGACCACGGCCGCGATGGCGCCGATCGACTGTGCGACAACTCGCGCCGCGGATCGCGTGGCCGGGTGCGACGAACCCACGATTCGCCACGAGAGCGCCGCCACGATCAGAGCGGCAATGGTGCCCGCGGTCGTGGCGGCCCCCACGATGATGAGCGGCAGAAGCTGGTCGACCAGGTGCCCTGTCAGCAGACCGGCGCCGATCGGAAGCAGCGCTGCCGCGACGATCGCGGGTGTGCTCAACCGGCTCGTCAGGGCCCAGAGTGCGCAGAAAGCGCTGACCACGAGCAGGGCGATTCCCCAATAGAGCGCATCGGCCACGACGTCGAACCCGATGGGGCTGTCGACCCGCAGAGCCCACGCGATGAGAACGAGCATGACGGTGCCGAGCACGCCGATGCCTTCGCCTGTCGCATCGAGACCGCGCCGCTTGAGCACCCCAGCGGCAATCATGGTCAACAGCGTGCCGCCGGTGATGATCGCCATGCGCACACCAGTGCCGTAGGTGACGAATGCGAAGACCAGCGCGAAGACGGCGAACACCGACAGCAGGCTCACGCCCACGATGATGAGGGTGATCTGGATGCCCGAACGCCGTGGCCCGTGCGCCGTGGCTGCCGGCTCGCGGCTCGGCGGCGCCTCGGCCGGAGGCTTCACGACCGGGGGAGCCGGGGCGACGGCGGCCGCAACGGGTGACGTCGCGGCGACGGCGGGCGCGCTCACGGCTGCGGTCGCGGTGTCGCGACGGATGCGGCCGATGAGGTCGAGGCGAGCATCCACCGCATCGGCCGCGGCAACCGAAGCGCGGGCGAGTTCGGCTGAGGCTGGGTGCCGCAGATCAAGCCCGCACGCGCGGCACACAGTGGAGGTCAGCGCAACCAGACACGCCGGGCAGATCGTCGTCGATCGCAGCTCGACGCTAGAGCGGGGGAAGACAACGCGGCCCGCCCACGCGCGGTCGCCGCGTGGGTCGTCGGAAGGCGTCTGAGGCGTCATCGCGGTCATGCCGCACACCCTATTGGCAGGGTTGCCCCGAGGGCACGAGGCGGGCTGGCCTGTGCACAGCCCACTCGCGAAACGTTGGGGTGCACTTTCTACTCGTCTCTCGCCAGACTGAGCGCATGCCCGCATCATCCGAGGCCTTCGCCGCCGTCTACACAGAACATCTGGGTGCCGTGAGTCGTTATCTCGCGCGTCGTGTGGCTCGCGACGACGTCGACGATCTGGCCGCCGACGTCTTTGCCGTCGCATGGCGCAAGCGTGACTCTGTTCAGCCGGGTGAAGAACTGCCGTGGCTCTACCGCATCGCCGGATACCTGGTCGCGAATCACCGCCGCCGGCTGGCCGCGCGCGCGTCGGTGCTCGGGCTGCTCTCGGTGCCAGACTCCGCGCCCTCGGCCGAGTCGCTCGTGACGGCCGACGCCGAGCTCGCCCGGGCGTGGGGCGCGCTGAGCGCCCGCGACCGCGAAGTGCTCGCGCTCGTCGTGCTCGACGACCTGTCGGTGGGTGACGCCGCGGTGACGCTCGGGGTCTCGGCGAATGCGGTGAGCATCCGCCTGCATCGGGCTAAGAAGGCGCTCGCCGACCTCCTTGGTGAAAAATCTGACGGCGGCGCTGAAAGATCGACCAGCCTCGCGACATAAACCAGGTATGAACGAACACACCAGTGACCCGGCCGACCGACTGCGTCGCTCCGCCGGTTCGGCAGACTCGGCCCCTGAGCTCGCTCCCGAGCTCGTCACGTCGGCCTCGAGCCGACGTGCTCCTCGTCTCATCAACCACGGCCGCGTGACACGGGCGGCCAGCGTCTCGATGGCGGCCGTCGCCGCGGTGGCTGTCGGCTCGCTCGTCATTGCCAACCCGTTTGCGCCTCGCGCACCGCTGTTCTTGGCGGCCGAGGGCAGCGGGCCAGCATCGGCGCAGTCGTCGGCGCTCGCCGAAGACGCGCGCATGGCGATGTGGATCAACTACGAGTATCTGGCCGGCAACGGTCTCTCGACCGACGCGGGTCGCGGCAGCGTCTACCAGTTGCAGCGCGTGGGAACCCCTGAGCAGGTGCTGCGCGACGCCGCCGCAGAGTTTGGGCTCGGCGGCGACGTCGTCGAGAGCGCCTACTTCGACCCTGCATACCCGACCTACGTCATCGGCGCCGAAGACGGCACCGCGCCATCGCTCACCGTTACCTGGTCGGGCACGGGCAGCTGGTGGTACAGCAACCCTTCCGCCTACCCGCCGCCGGTGTGCGAGCGCGTGGCCGGGCAAGACGAGAACGGCGAATCATTCGAGTATGACGACTGCGTGCAGCCGCCCATCGAGAACTCGCTCGCGCCGAGCGGGGCCGAGGCACAAGCCCAAGCCGCCGAGCTCTTCGGAGCCACCGGCCTTGACGTCGACGCCGACGAGATCCGCATCATCGCCGACGAGTGGCAGACGATGGCCGCCGCGAGTCTGACGGTCGAAGGAGTCGCCACGGCGATTGAGTACGCCATGGCGTGGGCACCGACCGGCGAGATTGCCTGGGCCACCGGCCACGCGATCGACGTCATCGACCGCGGCGAGTTCGACACGGTCTCGGCCGTGAGCGCTGTCGAGCGTCTTAGCGACTGGCGCTGGTTCGGTGCCGCTGGCCCCGACTACCAGGGCGGTATGAACATTCTGGCCGCCGAGTCAGGTGTGGCGCGGGATGCTGGTGCCCCCCTCGGCTCGCCTGACATCTCTGTCTCGTCGCCTGTCGACGAGCCCGGCGGCTCCGAGCCCGGCACGGGCGAACCTAGTGAGCCCGCGCCGACCGAGCCCGGCACCTCAGAGCCCGGAGAGCCTGGAACTGAGCCGGTCGAGCCGATCGACCCGGGCACCGGCGAAGAGCCGAAGCCCGTCGACCCCGGCACCGAGTCCGAACCCGAGCCGCTGCCGGAGCCCGAGACGGTGACCGTCACGGTCGACGAGGCCGAGGCCACGCTGCTGCTCATGTGGGATTCGCAAGGAAACGCGTGGCTCGTGCCCGGCTTCGCGATGCCGCACCCCGATGGGTGGTTCAACACGATCGTCTCGATCATCGAGGGTGTCATCGAACTGCCGCCCCCCTTCGAGGGCGAGATCATGCCCTCCGTCGAAGAGACCGTGGTCGAAGACTAGACCCTCCTGAAGACGACGCCCCCGCGGGTTGGGCCGCGGGGGCATCGTCGTGCGCCAAAGACGTGCAGTCTGGTCGATCACGTGCGTGCTGGTGATCTTCTACTGGGGCGGCTTCAACGGATGCGGAACTTCATGAGTCGAATTCGCCAAGTACCGCATCCGTTGAAGTCGGAAGGGGGAGAGCGCCGTACCCGCCCAATGTGACGGCGCCGTGCCGGCGTTAGCGACGCGCCCAGGGCTGGCTGGGCTGATCGCCCGGCGTGAAACCCAGGCCCTCCAGTACTTCAGCCGCCTCCGCAAACCCGTGTGCGAGTGCGTCGGGCACATGTGCATCGCTGCCGAATGTGACGAGCTGACCGCCACACTCCGCCCACCACCGCGGTACCCACGGCAACAGCCGACGCGTGTTCATCTCGAGAGCGAGGCCAACATCGGTGATCGTGGTCATGGCAGCCCGAATCTCATCTTCGAATTGCGTTGGTTCGAAGGGGCCCACCTTCGATTCGGGCCATGACCGGACGGCATAGTAGAGGTGCGTGATGACGCTCGCAATGCTGTGCTGCCGGGCCATGATCTCGAGGTCGAGATGCTCGGTGAAGAAGAGCGCGGGCAGGCCCATCGAGCGTGCCCGCTCGCAGGTTGCCACCATCCGGCCGGCAGCGCTCGAGTTCGGCCCACCGGTGTCCCACGACCACTCACTGTGCACGTGGCTATCTGCGGGAAGCAATGCCGCCTCCCCACATGGAGAATCGCGGCAAGAGATTGGAGGGGCTGACGAGAATCGAACTCGCATCATCTGTTTGGAAGACAGAGGCTTTACCACTAAGCTACAGCCCCGCGGCGGCAGGTAACCCTGCGGGACCTCCAGCGTAACGCATTGACGCGGGCACCCAGCGGCGGGGTGCGGCGACTCGGCTAGACTTGCCGAGGCCATTTTTCGTAGCGACGCCACGTCGTGACGCTGATCTGGTTCACGGTCACGGTTTCGGGGCGTAGCTCAGCTTGGTAGAGCGCCCGCTTTGGGAGCGGGAGGCCGCAGGTTCAAATCCTGTCGCCCCGACCATCGCCCCTCGCACTTGCACTCAGCACATCAATTTCAGGAGAACCCCTTTGGTCCAGTCCACGGTCGAGAAGCTCAGCCCGACGCGCGTGAAGATCGCCATCACTGTCACGCCCGATGAGCTCAAGCCGAGCATCCAGCACGCCTACAAGCACATTGCCGAGACGGTGAACATTCCCGGCTTCCGCAAGGGCAAGGTGCCGCCGCCCATCATCGACCAGCGCGTTGGTCGCGGAGAGGTGCTCAACCACGCCGTGAGCGAGGGGCTCGACTCGTTCTACCGGGCCGCGATCGCCGAGCAGGGCCTGCGCGCGCTCGGGCGCCCGTCTGGGGAAGTCTCCGAGTGGCCGAGCGACAAAGACTTCTCGGGCGATCTTCTGGTCACCGTCGAGGTGGATGTTCGCCCCGAGTTCGACCTTCCCAAGTACGACGGCATCAAGATCGAGGTGGAGGCCACCAACGTCACCCCCGATGAGGTCGAAGCCGAGCTCGAAAACCTGCGCAGCCGTTTCGGCACGCTCGTGACCGTCGACCGTCCGGCCACGAAGGGTGACTTCGTGCAGCTCGACCTCATCGCGACGGTGGGCGGCACCACGGTCGACACCGCCAACTCGATCTCGTACGAGCTCGGTTCGGGCGAACTGATCGAAGGCATCGACGACGCCGTCGACACCCTGACCGCTGACGAGACCACGACCTTCGAGTCGACCCTGCTCGGCGGTGACCACGAGGGCGAGACCGCCCTCATTACCGTCGCGCTGCTGGCCGTCAAGGAGCGCGAGCTTCCCGAGGCCGATGACGACTTCGCCCAGATCGCCAGCCAGTTCGACACCATCGGCGAGCTGCGGGCCGACCTGCGCGAACAGCTGCTCAAGCAGAAGTCGTTCGGTCAGGGCGCCGAGGCGCGCGACAAGCTGCTCGCCGCACTGCTTGAGAAGGTCGAGATCCCGGTGCCCGAGTCGCTCGTCGAGGGCGAAGTACACCGCCACCTCGAGAACGAGAACCGCCTCGACGACGATGCGCACCGCGCCGAGGTCACCGAGTCGAGCACCAAGACCTTCCGCACCCAGATCTTCCTTGACGCGCTCGCCGAGAAGGAGGAAGTGAAGGTCAGCCAAGACGAGCTGACGCAGTACCTCATTCAGGGCGCCTCGCAGTACGGCATGGAGCCGGGCGAGTTCATCAAGATTCTCGACCAGAACGGCCAGATTCCCGGCATGGTCGGCGAGGTCGCCCGCTCGAAGGCACTGTCGGTCGCCCTCAGCAAGGCGAAGGTCGTCGACAGCAAGGGCAAGGCCGTCGACCTCACGGCCTTCACGGCTGCCGCCGTCGCGCCGGTCGCCGAAGCGATGGACGACCACGAGGGTCACGATCACGAAGGTCACGACCGCTAGTCCTCGTCGTCGACTTCGTCGACCTGGGTAGTTTCTGCCTATTGTCGTCCGATTCACGCGAGCGGTAGCGTCTCGTTATGAATTGACCTCACTGGGTAGTTGTGGTCTTCGGCGCGCTCGTTCTGACCGAGTGCGGCGGGACTATCGCCTCGAACACTGAGCGCGTCGACGGTGCCCCCGACACGATCAACGCCGCCGAGCTCGCCCTCGCTGCCGAAGAGGTGGTGCTCGAACAGGGCTTCACCGTCGACATCGATTGCGGCACCGACGACGTGCCATTCGTTGTGGGCACTTCACTCGAGTGCGACGCCTTCGACGAGGTTTTAGAGACCTCGGGCGCGTATACGGTCACCATTTCGAGCATCGACGGCATCGACGGCATCGACTAGGTGCTCAACGTTGTCGGCTCTGAAAGCACGTCGACTCCGCAACCCGAACCCGAACCCGAACCCGAACCCGAACCCGAACCCGAACCCGAACCCGAACCCGAACCCGAACCCGAACCCGAGGCTGCCCTTGAGAGCGCGGCGGTGTTCGCATCGCTCACGGCAGACGCGATCACCGACGCGCTCGGCGAGGCGCCGTCGGTCGATTGCGGCACGGCCGACATCGAGATCTTCACCGGCCAGGAAGTGCGGTGCTCCTACACGACGTTGACGGCGTCCGGCTTCGTGCTCGCAACAGTCACGTCGTTCGACGGTTCGTTCTACGAGATCTCGGTTGTAGAAGAGTAGGAAAGGCGGCTCAGATCACCGAGAGTGAATGGCGGTCGGTAACGACGCGGATTCAACTCAAAGACTCACACTTGCGGGTGTTATGGTGGCCCTCACCGCAGCCTGGACTTCGCTGCTCGATCGGGAATCGAGATGCGAATTGCACAGCTGGAACCCCACTCGAGGAGCCTTGCTCCTGACGTGCACCGCGCTGTTTGTGTCGAGTGGGTGCGCTCCCGTCATCGCGACCGCTGGCGATTTGCCAACGAGCGGCCCTGTGACAGGCACGGTTTCCGCTGACGCACTGGCCGAGAAGACAGAGCAACACGCACTCGAGAGAGGTTTTGACCTTGAGGTCGATTGCGGCACCGACGATGTGCAGTTGACGGCAGGCACATCTGTCAAGTGTTCGGCGCAGTATCGAGTTGAGGGCTCCACTTCGCTCCTGACCGTCACCATCGCTTCGGTGTCCGTCGCCGACTTCGATCTCACGGTGGTCGGCTTCGGTGATCCACTGGAGGGCTCCTCTCGATAGTGCACTGCTCTGCCCACGGCGAACACGGCCGTTCGCACAGCGCGGCTTCTGTAGATTCGAATCACGCAACGAACAGGAGCACTCCCCATGGCCGAACCGGCAATGCCGAACAGCGTTTTCGACAAGCTGCTGAAAGACCGCATCATCTGGCTCGGCTCAGAGGTGCGCGACGAGAACGCGAACGAGATCGCAGCGAAACTGCTGCTGCTCGCCGCCGAAGATGCCGAGAAAGACATCTTTCTCTACGTCAACTCACCCGGTGGCTCGGTGACGGCCGGAATGGCGATCTACGACACGATGCAGTTCGTGCCGAACGACATCGTGACGGTTGGCATCGGAATGGCTGCCTCGATGGGTCAGCTGCTGCTGACCGCCGGCACCAAGGGCAAGCGCTACATCACGCCCAACGCGCGGGTGCTGTTGCACCAGCCGCACGGCGGTTTCGGCGGCACCTCGAGCGACATTCAGACGCAGGCGCAGCTCATCGTCGACATGAAGAACCGGCTCGCCGAGATCACGGCTGAGCAGACCGGCAAGTCGGTCGAGCAGATTCACGCAGACGGAGACCGCGACCGGTGGTTCACCGCCGAAGAGGCGCTCGCCTACGGCTTCGTCGACCACATTCGCGCATCCGCCAGTGACGTCGTCGGCGGCGGCGGCACGAACGACAAGTAGTAGCGGCGAGAGAGAAGAAGGACACCACTCATGCAGATTCCTACCTACGGCGCAGCCACACCCGGCATGCCCGACAGCCGCTACATCTTGCCGAGCTTCGAAGAGCGCACGGCCTACGGCTACAAGCGTCAAGACCCCTACGCCAAGCTGTTCGAAGATCGCATCATCTTTCTTGGCGTGCAGGTCGACGACGCGAGTGCTGATGACGTCATGGCTCAGTTGCTCGTGCTCGAGAGTCAAGACCCCGACCGCGACATCGTCATGTACATCAACTCGCCCGGCGGCTCGTTCACGGCCATGACGGCGATCTACGACACGATGCAGTACATCCGTCCCCAGATTCAGACGGTCGTGCTCGGCCAGGCCGCATCGGCCGCCGCCGTGCTGCTCGCTGCCGGTTCGCCCGGCAAGCGCTTGGCGCTGCCCAACGCGCGCGTGCTCATTCACCAGCCCTCGACGGGTGACGCCGGCCGCGGCCAGGCGAGCGACATCGAGATTCAGGCCAAAGAGATCGCCCGCTTGCGCGAGTGGCTCGAGTTCACCCTCTCGAAGCACTCGAATCGCAGTGTCGAGCAGGTCAACAAAGACATCGACCGCGACAAGATCCTCATCGCCGACGAGGCGCTCGAGTACGGTCTTATCGACCAGGTGCTGACGAGCCGCAAGACGGTAACGGCGGCGATCGCCTCCTAGCGAGCCCCGCTCGCACGAAATGAGCCCCGCATCCGAATTCTGGATGCGGGGCTCATCTCGTGCCTCGACCTACTAGTTGGTGCCCTCGGGTCCCATGGGCTGCTCGCCAGAATTGCGCGACCGCGCGCGAAGAATCGTGGCCGTCACGACGGCGGCGATCGCGAGCACGACCATGAAGATGACGACGGCAATAAGCGGCGACATCTCATCAGACACAGGCTCGACGGGCTCGGCGTCGACGGTTGTTTCAGGGCTCGGCTCGGGCTGTGTCGACTCGGTCGGCTCAGGCGCCGGTGCGCTCGCGGTCTCGCCGCAGATCGGCGGCTCGGCCAGGCCCACGTGCGGCTCGAAGTCTGCCGGAGCCTGCCAGCTGAACGGCAGCTCGCCCGACAGGGTGTGACCGTCAGTCGAGATGAGCTGATAGGTCACGGTGTAAGAACCATCGGCGCCGAGCGCGGCAGGCATGAGCATGCTCGCCTCCTGCACTACGACGCAGCCGTCGCCGTAGAACTGGCCCTGGTCGTCACTGACGAGCAGCGCGAAACCGGCGCCCTCGCCGTCGAGGTCGAGAAGGTTCTCGTTCGTCGTGATCTGCCACTGGTCGGGCAGCACGGTCAGAGCCTCGCCCTCCTCGGGTGTCGACGAGACAATCGAATTGTGGGCGGCAGCGGGGGTCGCGATGCCGACGGCGAGCGCGACGGCGAGGCCGAGCGGGGCGAGTGCGCCGGCGAGGCCGAGCTGCATGCGCGAGGGGGTGCGTGATCGTGACATTCTGCCTCCAGAATAGGCACCCCAGCGGGGGGCGCGCTGAGCATTCGGAGCCGCGAACGAGGCGGACGGGTCACGCCGCGACACCCGGGTGGTGGTCGGTGCACGACGAACGTCGTGCCACCGCGTTAGGCTCGGGGCAGGGCTGGTCCGCTATGGGTTCTGGCTCTCGACTAAGGGGTGAGGCCATGGCTCGCATCGGAGAAAGCGCCGACCTGCTCAAGTGCTCGTTCTGCGGCAAGAGCCAGAAGCAGGTTCAGCAGCTCATCGCCGGCCCCGGCGTCTACATTTGCGACGAGTGCGTCGAGCTCTGCAACGAGATCATCGAAGAGCGTCTCGCCGAATCGAACGACGGCGAAGCCGTCGATTTCGAGCTGCCGAAGCCGAAAGAGATCTACGCCTTCCTCGAGGAATACGTGATCGGGCAAGAGGCGGCAAAGAAGTCGCTCTCGGTGGCGGTCTACAACCACTACAAGCGCATCCGTGCTCGCCAGACGATCACGGCTGCCGATCAGCTTGCTGACGACGTCGAGATCGCGAAGAGCAACATTCTCTTGATCGGGCCTACCGGCTGTGGCAAGACCTACCTCGCGCAGACCCTGGCAAAGCGACTCAATGTGCCCTTTGCCGTGGCTGATGCGACCGCGCTGACCGAGGCGGGCTACGTCGGCGAAGACGTCGAGAACATCTTGCTCAAGTTGTTGCAGGCTGCCGACTTCGACGTCAAGCGCGCCGAAACGGGCATCATCTATATCGACGAGGTCGACAAGATCGCCCGCAAGGCCGAGAACCCGTCGATCACGCGAGACGTGTCGGGCGAGGGCGTGCAGCAGGCCCTTCTGAAGATTCTCGAGGGCACGGTCGCGAGCGTTCCCCCGCAGGGCGGACGCAAGCATCCGCATCAAGAGTTCATTCAGATCGACACGACCAACGTATTGTTCATCGTGGCCGGTGCGTTCGCGGGTCTCGAAGACATCATCAGCCAGCGCGCGGGCAAGCGCGGCATCGGCTTCGGTGCCCAGCTGCACGACAAGTCGCTCGAGAAGAACCTGTTCAGTGAGGTGCTGCCCGAAGACCTGCACAAGTTCGGGCTGATTCCCGAGTTCATTGGCCGACTGCCCGTTGTGACCACGGTCACGCCTCTCGACCGTACGGCCCTCATCGAGATTCTTACGACGCCGCGCAACGCGCTCGTGCGGCAGTACCAGCGCATGTTTGAGATCGACGGGGTCGAGCTCGAGTTTGAGCAAGATGCCCTCGACGCGATCGCCGACCTCGCCGTTCTGAGGCAGACCGGCGCCCGTGGCTTGCGCGCGATTCTCGAAGAAGTTCTCGGCCCGATCATGTTCGAGGTGCCGTCTCAAGACGACGTCGAGCGCATCGTCGTCACGCGCGATGCCGTGATGGAGAACGCCGCGCCGACGATCGTTCCGCGCCGGGTCGTCACCCGTCGCGAGAAGTCGGCATAGCCGCTTCGACCTCATTGCTGCTGACCGGGCTACGCTGACGGCATGAGCGAGACACTGCGAGAACGACTGCGTTCTCTGCCCGCGTTTCCCGATAGCCTGCCCGACTTTGATCCGGCAACGGCGCCAGACCGGGCCGATG
>JBBQKE010000003.1:0-17115 GCA_038326585.1 Actinomycetales bacterium
CCCGAAGACGATCGGCAAGGTCTCCGGCCTCGGCTGGGGCTTCGGCTACCTCGGAGGCATCGTCGCCCTGACGATCGTCGTCGGGCTCATTCTGGGAGGCGTGCTCGACGGCGAGGCCGCATCGACGTTCCAGATGATCGCCCTCGGCGCGACGATCTGGACGATCATCTTCGTGATTCCGATCTTCCGCAGTGTTCCCGAGCCTCCGAACCGGGCCACGGAGACGAAGGTCGGCTTCTTCCAAAGCTATGTCGAACTCGTGAAGGGCGTCATCCGTCTCTATAAAGAGACCCGGCCGACCTTCTGGTTCTTGCTCGCGAGCGCAGTCTACCGCGACGGCCTCTCGGCGGTCTTCACGTTCGGCTCGATCATCGCCGCGATCGTCTTTGGCTTCGGCTTCACTGACCTCGTGATCTTCGGCATCGCGCTCAACATCGTGGCGGGAGTCTCGACGATTCTCGCGGGGCGCCTCGACGACTACTTCGGCCCCAAGCGCGTGATTCTCGTCTCGGTCTTCGGCCTCGTGGCATGCACACTTGTGGTGTTCTTCTTCGCCGACCTCGGGGCGGGCCTGTTCTGGGCGGTGGGCCTCGTGCTCGCGGCCTTCGTCGGACCGGCCCAGGCAGCCTCGCGATCCTTCCTCGCGCGCGTGACGCCCGCCGGTCGTGAAGGCGAAGTGTTCGGCCTTTACGCGACCACGGGTCGCGCAGCCGGCTGGATGGCCTCGCTCCTGTGGGGCGTCTTCATCGCCCTCGCCGGCAACCAGACCCTCTACGGAATTCTGGGCATCGCGCTCGTGCTGCTCGTCGGCGCCATCATGCTGCTGTTCGTGAAGGCACCGCCCCGCACCGTGACGACATAGCGCCACCGCGAGTTCGTGTGAGAGTAGGGGAATGACCTCGACCGCCGACAAAGCCGCCGCTCTCTCCGCCCTGCACGTGTCGGGCGACCCGCTCATCGTCGTCAACGTGTGGGACGCGATGACCGCGCGCATCGTCGCCCGCACCCCCGGCGTCAAGGCGCTCGCGACCGCGAGCCACTCGGTCGCCTACTCGCTCGGCGTCGAGGACGGCGAGGGCATGACCGTCGAGATGGCCCTGGCTGCCGCCGGCCGCATCACCGCCTCGACCGACCTGCCCGTGAGCGTCGACTTCGAGCGCGGCTACGCGGCCGACGCCGCAGGCGTGCGCGACAACGTCGACCGGCTCATCGAGGCGGGCGCAGCCGGACTCAACATCGAAGACTCGCTCGCCGGAGCCACGAGCGACCGCCGCCCGATCGACGAGGCAGCTGCGCGGGTGGCAGCCGCCCGAGTCGCGGCCGACTCCGCCGGAGTGCCGCTCGCGATCAACGCGCGCACCGACACCCTCGCGGGCTCGCCCGACAACTGGAGCGAGGCGATCGACCGCGCGAACGCCTACGTCGACGCGGGCGCCACGAGCATCTTCATGCTCGGCCTCAGCACCGAGGAGAAGGTCGCGGATGCTGTGGCCGCCGTGCGTGCACCGATCGCGGTCTTCGCGCATCCCGGCTACATCGCGCTGCCGCGACTCGCGCAGCTCGGCGTCGGGCGCATCTCGTTCGGCCCGCAGTCGCTCGGCCTGACGCTGCACCACCTCGCGGCAGCGGCCGCCCAGCTCACCGCCCGCGGCGACTACCCGAGTGAGCTCGGCTACCGTTACGAGTTGTGAGCACCGACCCCTTTTCTGACGACGACGACTTCGACCCCGATCAATCGAGTGCCGGGTGGCAACCTCTGCTCGAGAAGCCCGGATTCGAGCAATGGTGGGATGGCGCCGACTGGCGTGGCCGACCACACCGCGAGCCCGACCCGTTCTCGGCGTTCACGCCCGAGCTCGCGCGCAGCCTGCGGCCCGGCCCGAACCGCGCGGCGGCAATGGCGCGGGTGGGCATCGTCACGACGATCGCCGGGTTCGTGCTGCAGACCGTCGTTGCCTCGGGGGTCATCATGATCGATGGCGTGGCACCGCTCGCCCTCACGCTCGGCGCGATCGCCCTCGCTGCTGTCGCCGCCATCGTCACGGCCGTCGCGGCGAGTGTGGGACTGCGCGCTGCCCCGCGCCTCGGAGGTCGAGCGATGAGCAGCGTCGCACTCGGCGTCAGCATCCTGCTCGGCCTCGCACCGGTGCTGCTGCTCGTCGCGATCGCGCTGGCGGGCGGCGTCTAGGCTCGCGACACCTAGGTGCGCGCCAGGGCGTCGATGTCTTCTCGAAACTCGGTCGCGACAGTCGCCGAGACGGTGGCCCGTGTCTTCGCGATCGCGGTCAGGTAGTCCTGGGTCGACGGGCCGGTGATGCCCGCATCCGGAGCCCCGAAGACCGACTGCTCGAGAGCCGCTTGCGACGCCGACCGAGCAGCGAACTCGATGTCGGCAGGAGAATAGCCGTCGCTGCTCGCCACGAGCTGTGCGAGATCGACCGAGCTCTCGACCAAGTCGGGGACGTATCGCGACCAGATCGCCTCGCGCGCATCGTCGTCGGGCAGCCCGATCGGGATCACGTAGTCGAACCGACCGTGGCGGAGGAAGGCCGCGTCGAGGGCGCGGATGAAGTTGGTCGCGCAGATCAGCAGCCGACCGGGTGAGTCGCGAAATGCGGGGATGATCTTGAGCAACTCATTGGTCACGCCCTGCATGGCCGACGGCGGCTCGCCCCCTCGCTGCGAGGCGATCTCTTCGACCTCATCGATGAACACGATGACGTGATCAAGCTCGGCGATGGTGAGGAAGGTCTCGCGCAGACCCCCCGCGAGCCCCTGCGGACTCGCGGCGAGACGCGAGGGAAACACCTCGACGAACGGCCACTGCAATCGCGACGCGACCGCCTTGGCGAAGGTCGTCTTTCCGGTGCCGGGAGGCCCGAAGAGCACGATCGACCGCGGGGGCTCGACTCCGAACTGCTCGGCGAGCGCGGGATCGGCGAGCGGCAGCACGAGTCGGCGTTCGAGCAGTTCTTTCTCGGCCTGCATGCCGGCGATCGAGCTCCACAGGTCGCGCGGAAGAATGCGGCCGCCGAGATCGCGCAACGCCGACAGCTCGCGCTGCTTCACCGGAATCTCGCGCTCGAAGTAGCTCAAGTGCGCACGGTCGTGAAAGCCGGCCTTCGTGAGAGCCCCGTGCTGCTCTTGCTGATCGGGCACGAGTATCGACAGGCGCGTCAACCCCTGCGGCGCCATGCGCTGCTCGAGTGCGGCGAGCAGAGAGCCGGCAATGCCGGCTCCCCGGGCAGCGGCCGTCACGGCGAGAAAGACGATCCACCCCTGATCGTGCGCGGCTCGGGCCACGACGACTCCCAGCACCTTGTCGCCGTGAACGGCCACGACGGCGTGGTCTTTCTCACACGATGCGAGCACCTCGGCGAGCGCGTAGACGGGCTCGACGCCCTCTGAGCGCACTTCGTCCCACAGGCGAAGTATCGCGTCCATATCTACGGGCTGGTAGTCACGCAATCGAATCGAGCTCATGCCCCATCGTCGCAGGGCAAACCGTCGTTTCGGCCGCGCAAAGCTGAGACTCTTCTGCACGCGGGTCGCGCTGCGGCCTCAGCGCAGGCGCACGACCGCGGCCGAGCGAGCTGGCAGCTCGAGCTGCGCCACCCCGGTCGGCGCGTCGACGTGCAGGCGAGCATCCGCCGTCGAGAGCAGCAGGGTCGGGACGGCCCCGGGCGAACCCTCTCCGGCCGGCACCGCGAACTCCATCACCGCATCGTGCGCGAAGGCGGCGCACACCGCGACGAGGCCCCCGTGAGCATCGTGGATGCCCGGGCCCCGCAGCATGCGGAACGACTCAGGCGGCTCGGCCGCATCGTCGCCGCCGCTCGCCGCCGAGGTGTGCGCGAAGCTCGGGTCGGTCAGCTCAGGGGTTGCGCGGCGCAGCGCGATGAGCTCGCGGTGCATCGCGAGCAGTCGAGCGTGGCCGTCGTCGCTGAGCTCGCGCCAGTCAAGACGTGAGCGCTCCAAGGTCGCTAGGTCTTGCGGGTCGGGCACGACCGACTCATCCCAGCCCATCTTCACGAACTCGGCGAGCCGCCCCTCGGCGGTCGCGCGCCCGAGCTCGGGCTCGGGGTGCGAGGTGAAGAACTGCCACGGAGTGGTGGCTCCCCACTCCTCACCCATGAACAGCATGGGCGTGAAGGGGCTCGTCAGGTTCAGTACGGCCGTCACGGCGAGCAGCTCGACGTCGACGAGGGCCGAGAGCCGATCGCCCGCCGCGCGGTTGCCGATTTGGTCGTGGTTCTGCGCACACGTCACGAGGCGCCAGGCCGGCACGTCGGCGGGAATCGGATGCCCGTGCTCGCGCTCGCGAAAGCTCGAGTACGTGCCCGCGTGCAAGAACCCGCGCTGCGACGTCGTCGGCAGGGCATCTCGCGTGGCGAAGTCGGCGTAATAGCCGGCCGACTCCCCTGAGATCGCCGCGTGGATCGCATGGTGGTGGTCGTCGCTCCATTGAGCCGTCAGGCCGTAGCCGCCGGCCTCGCGCGGCAGAATCAGCCGCGGGTCGTTCAGGTCGCTCTCGGCGATGAGAGTCAGGGGGCGTCTGAGGTGCGCTGAGCGGGCATCCGTCTCGATCGCCATGTCGCGCAGAATGTGGTCGTCGGGGTCGTCGACGAGCGCGTGCACGGCATCGAGGCGCAGCCCGTCGACGTGGAAGTCGTCGAACCAGATGGCGAGGTTGTCGAGCACGTAGCGCCGCACCTCGGGCTCGTCGAGATTGACCGAGTCGCCCCAGGTGTTCGCCGACGCGTCGTGCAGGTAGGGGCCGAAGCGCGGCAGGTAGTTGCCGCTCGGGCCGAGGTGATTGTAGACCACGTCTTGCACGACCGCCAACCCATGTGCGTGGCAGGCGTCGACGAAGCGGCGGTAGGCCGCCGGGCCGCCGTAGCCCTCGTGCACGGTGTACCAGAGCACACCGTCGTAGCCCCAGTTGTGCGTGCCGTTGAACCCGTTGACCGGCAGCAGCTCGACCAGGTCAATGCCGAGGTCGACGAGGTGGTCGAGGTGGTCTATCGCTGAGTCGAGCGTGCCGCTGGGCGTGAACGTGCCGATGTGCAGCTCGTAGATGACGCTGCCGGCGAGTTGGCGGCCCGTCCAGGCGTCATCGGTCCACGCGAAGGCGCTGGGGTCGTCGAGCGCGCTGAGCCCGTGCACGCCGTCAGGCTGACGGCGTGACCGAGGGTCGGGCAACGGCTGCTGGGCGTCGTCGAGCATGAACCCGTAGCGATCCCCGGCCTGCAGTGCGAGAGCGGCCGCGAACCAGCCTCCGCCGGCCGCGGCCATCGGCACGCGATCGACCTTGCCCGCGCGCTCGCGGTGCAGCTCGACGCTGGCGGCCTTCGGTGCCCAGACGCGAGCATCGAACGCCCCGGTCACGACTGCTCCTCGAGCAGCAGGGCGACGGGGTACCGATGCAGCACCTGCGCGAGCGGCAGTTCACCGCCGCCGTAGCGGGCGCCCGTGATGACGTCGATCACCGGTCGGTGCGGCAGAACGATGAGAGTGTCGTGCCAGCCGCCCAGACGTTCGAGCCCGATGGGCAAGCGCGTCGCGACCGTCACCGCGCCGCCACGGTCGAAGGCGATGCCGTGGTCGGCAGCGGTTCCCACGATCGACAGGGGTGCGTAACGCGTGAAGAGCTCGGGTCGATCACGACGGGCGCGCAGCGCACGGCTCGTGACGAGCAGCTTCGCAGCACCCTCGGCGTCGATCTCAGGCAGCTCGCCGCTGTCGATGCGGAAAAGAATCGATCGCCGTTGATCGAAGTCGACCGCCCGGCGATTGTCGGGGTCGACGAGGCTCGTCTCCCAGAGTTCGCTGCCCTGGTAGACATCGGGAACCCCCGGGGCGGTCAACTGCAGCAGCTTGGCGCTCATACCGTTCGACCAGCCCGCCAGAGCCACGTCGTCGACGAGCGTCTCAATCACAGCGCGCACAGCCGGATCATCGAAGGCTGCGTCGACAGCCGCATGCATGCGCGCCTCGAACACCGTGTCGGGGGCGGTCCAGGTTGTCGACGTGCCCGCCTCACGCGACGCCTTCTCGGCGTAGGCGTGCGCCCGCTCGCGAGACAGCGGCCACGCCCCGACGAGCGATTCCCAGAGGATGTTCTCGAAGGGCCCGTCGCCGATCGGCGCTCGGCGGCGCAACTCATCGAGCACCGACACCCAACGCTCGTGATGCTCGGCGAGCACGTGAATGCGCGCGCGGGTGTCTTCGCCGCGCTTCGTGTCGTGCGTCGAGAGGGTCGTGAGCGATGCGGGGAACGACCCGTGCCGCTGTGTCTGCCGGTGATGAAACTCGTCGACAGTGATCGCGAACTCTGCCGGATCCGCACCGACTTCGGTGAGTGACGCCAGTCGCGAATAGCGGTAGAACGCCGTGTCTTCGACGCCTTTCGCCATGACCATGCCGCTCGTCTGCTGAAAGCGGTGGGCCGCCGGCTGCGTCGGGTCGTTGAGCACCTCGGCGAGGGCGTTGAGCGAGTCCGACAGCTCGGGGCGCGACCGACGGGCGTCGGCGAGCGCCGCCTCGAGGTGCTCAGCCCCGACGGGAAGGTACGAGCGGTAGACCGGAAAGCACGCGAGCAGTTCGGCGAGGGCGTCGGCCGCGTCGTCGATCGGATGCGGCAGCTCGCGCTCGAGCCGCAGCACCTCGCTGCGCAGAATCGTGTCGGCGATGCGTCGCTTGGTCGAGCGGATGAGAGACGACCAGCTCTCGATCGACTCGGTTCCGCGCAAGCGTGCGTCGAGCTGGCTGAGGGCCACGCGGGCCGTCGGGTCGACGAGAACGCGGTCGATCGAAGCGAGCGCGTCATACCCGGTGGTGCCCGCTGTCTGCCAGTGACCCGGCAGCGGCTCGTCACCCTCGAGAATCTTCTCGACCCACACCGGCGCGTGGTGCGTGAGCTCGGCGAGCGCATCGAGGTAGGCGCCGGGGTCGGCGAGTCCGTCGGGATGGTCCACGCGGATGCCATCGACGAGGCCCTCCGTCACCCACCGCACAATCTCCTGGTGACTCTCGTGCAGCACCCACGGCACCTCGACACGGATCGCGGCGAGCGTCGTCACGGCGAAGAACCGCCGGTAGTTCAGGTCGGCGTCGGCTCGACTCCAGTGCACGAGCTCGTAGTGCTGGCGCTCGAGCACCCGGTGCAGCTCGTCGGGGCTGGCTGCTGGCCGGTCGGCGACATCGTCGGCCGTGCCCTCGGCGAGCGGGTAGTCGGTGCCGTGCACGCGCACGGCGTCGTCGAGCAGCTCGATCTCACCGGTCGCCACAAGGTGATCGAGTTCATCACCGAGCACGGGAAGCCTGATGCGGCCCCCGCCGAACGCCCAGTCGACATCGAAGGCCTCGGCCATGCGACCGGTCGGGCCCGTGCATAGAAGTTGCCACCACCAGTCGTTCTGCCGCGGGTCGGCCACGCCGACGTGATTCGGAACGATGTCGACGAGCACGCCGAGGCCCTGCTCGCGCACGGCCACGATGGCGCGTGCAAACGCGTCGGCGCCGCCCCGTTCTTCGTCGATGGATGCGTGATCGACGACGTCGTAGCCGTGCGTCGACCCGCGCGTCGCCTGCAGCAGCGGCGAGAGATACACCCAGTCGGCGCCGAGCTCGTTCACGTAGTCGGCGTGCGCCGCGACGTCATCGAGCGTGAAGTCGGCCGAGACCTGCAGCCGGTAGGTCGACAACGGCAACCTGTGCCCGCTCATGAGCCGTTCCCCGAATCGGCCGTGCTGCCCAGCTCGGCATCGGTCGTGCCCGATGACGACGACAGCGACGCGGACACCGCGCCGTCGAGCATCGGCTCGGCCTCCATCCACTGGCGCAGAACGACGAGGCTCAGCGGCTCGAGCGTCATGCTCGACCCCGCGTCGACGACCACGGGGCCGTCGATGCCCGCGGTGTCGACGAGCCGCTCCCAGCGCGCGCCGTAGGCCGCCCCCGGCAGCGTCACCTCGACAGGCTCGTCGTGCGCAGACACATAGACGACGAATGAGCGGTCGACGATGGGCTCGCCGCGGGCATCCCGCTCTCGAATGCCGTGGCCGTTGAGAAAGACGCCAACGACGCGACCGAAGCCCGCATCCCAATCAGCCTCGACCATCGAGCTGCCGTCGGTGCGCAGCCAGTCGAGGTCGGGCACCGAGTCGCCCTCGCCGCGATGCACGAGCCGGCCATCGAAGAACCGGGTGCGCCGGAAGACCGGATGCTCGCGCCGCAACCGCACGATCGACCCGACGAACTCGATGAGGGCTGCGTCGGCCGAGCTCCAATCGATCCACGAGAGTTCCGAGTCGTGCGCGTAGACGTTGTTGTTGCCCCTCTGGGTGCGCCCGAGCTCGTCGCCGTGGGCGATCATCGGCACGCCCTGCGAGAGCAGCAGCGTGGCGAGCAGGTTGCGCACCTGCCGAGACCGCTTGGCGAGCACCTCGGGGTCGTCGGTCACGCCTTCGATGCCCATATTGTTCGACCGGTTGTGCGATTCGCCGTCGGCATTGCCCTCGCCGTTGGCATCGTTGTGCTTCTCGTTGTACGACACCAGATCGGCCATCGTAAAGCCATCGTGCGCCGTGATGAAGTTGATGGACGCGACCGGCCTGCGACCGGAGTTCTCATACAGATCTGCCGAGCCGGTGAGGCGCGAGGCGAACTCGCCGAGCGTGCCCTCTTCGCCCCGCCAGAAGTCGCGCATGGTGTCGCGGTAGCGACCGTTCCACTCTGTCCACAACGCGGGAAAGTTGCCGACCTGATAACCGCCGGGGCCGACGTCCCACGGTTCGGCGATGAGCTTCACTTGCGACACCACGGGGTCTTGATGCACGAGGTCGAAGAAGGCCGCGAGCCGGTCGACGTCGTAGAACTCGCGCGCGAGCGCCGAAGCGAGGTCGAAGCGGAACCCGTCGACGTGCATCTCGGTGACCCAGTACCGCAGCGAGTCCATGATGAGCTGCAGTGAATGCGGGTGCCGCACGTTCAGGCTGTTGCCCGTGCCGGTGTAGTCCATGTAGAACTGAGGGTCGTCCTCGACGAGGCGGTAGTACGCCGCGTTGTCGATGCCCTTGAACGACAGCAGGGGGCCCATGTGGTTGCCCTCGGCGGTGTGGTTGTAGACCACGTCGAGAATCACCTCGATGCCGGCAGAGTGCAGTGAGCGCACCATGTTCTTGAACTCCTGCACCTGCTCGCCGCAGTCGCCACTTGCCGAATAAGCGTTGTGCGGCGCCATGAATCCGATGGTGTTGTAGCCCCAGTAGTTCTTCAGACCCTGGTCGACGAGGTGCTTGTCGTGCACGAACTGATGCACCGGCATGAGCTCGAGGGCCGTGATGCCGAGCTTCTGCAGGTGCTCAATGATCGCGGGGTGCGCGACTCCCGCGTAGGTGCCCCGCAGTTCTTCGGGAATCGACGGATGCGTGCGCGTCAGCCCGATGACGTGAGCCTCATAGATGACGCTCTCGCTGTAGGGGATGCCCGGCGGCCGGTCGCCTGCCCAGTCGAAATAGGGGTTCACGACGACCGACAGCATGGCGTGCGCCGCCGAGTCATCGGTGTTGCGCTCGCTCGGATCGTCGAACCGATACGGAAACAGCGACTCATCCCAGTCGACCTCGCCGTGCACGGCCTTCGCATAGGGGTCGAGCAGCAGCTTCTCTCGGGCGTTCCGGTTGCCCGACGAGGGGTCGTAGGGCCCGTGCACACGAAAGCCGTAGCGCTGGCCCGGTTGCACCCCCGGCAGATAGGCGTGCCAGACGAAGGCGTCAACCTCGATCAGGGGCACGCGTGTCTCGGTGCGGTCGTCGTCGAAGAGGCACAGTTCGACTCTTTCAGCCACCTCGCTGAAGAGGGCGAAGTTCGTGCCGCTGCCGTCGAAGGTGGCCCCGAGCGGATACGCGGTGCCGGGCCAGGTGGTCGGAATCGAGGCAGTCATGCCTTCGACGCTACCCCGCGAGCCTGGCGACCGGCTCCCCCCTGGCGCTTCTGGCCGCGGGCCGCTCGAGCGTGCGTCAGCGGTTGGTGGCCCAGTAGATCATGAGCATCGTGACGATCGCACCGGCTACGAAGTTGAGCAGCAAGAACCGCTTCCATCCGCGATTGGCCGATTCGGCCGTCTCGTCGGTGATCATCCAGAACTGTGCCGTGATGATGACGTAGGGCACGGCGGCGACGCCCGCCAGCGGCCCAGGCCATTCGGTGCCGATCAGCAAAAGCCCGGCGAGCAGATACATCACGACCGAGAGCCGCACCGTCGCACGCGCACCGATGACCGTCGCGATCGAGGCCAGCTCGCCCTCGCGGTCGGCAATGACGTCTTGCACGGCGCCGAAGGCGTGCGAAGCGATGCCCCACAAAAAGAACGAGCCGAGAATGAGCCCGAGCGCTGGCGTGAAGGTCGCCCCGGCGAGCACGAGGCCATAGACGGCGGGGCTGACGAAGTGCGTCGATGACGTCACGGAGTCGAGGAAGGGCTTCTCTTTGAACCGCAACCCCTTGGCCGAGTAGGCGATGACAGCGAACACGCTCACTGCGAGAACGAGCCACGACAGTGGAGACCCGAGCGCCACGAGTACAACAAGGAACGGCACGTTCGTGATCACAGCGGCCCAGAGCGTCGTGCGGTGGATGCTCGGATCGAGTAGCGCCCCCTCGACGCCGCCCTTGCGCGGGTTGTGCAGATCGCTCTCGTAGTCGAAGACATCGTTGATGCCGTACATGGCGAGGTTGTAGGGAATCAGAAAGTAGATCGTGCCGACGATGAGCCCTGCGTCGATGCGCCCGGTGGTGAGCAGGTATGCGGCCGCGAACGGAAAAGCCGTATTGACCCAGCTCAGTGGGCGCGAGCTGACGAACAACTGACCAAGAGTGCTCACGACTCCCTATCTTGGTCGCGCGGCGTTCGCCGCAGAAGCTCCCACACCGAGGGCAGCAGTACGAGCGCGGCAACGGTGTAGGCGAAGTCTTCGATCGGTGCGAGACCAATGCGCACTCCGCTAATGAGACTGTCGTCGTAAGCCACGAGCCCGCTGCCGATGATCACGTTGTCGAAAATGGCGGTGAGCGCGAGCAGCAGTAGGGCCGCGAGCCCCACCGCGCGCCAGCGCGGTGACCGGCGCACGACGATGGCCGCGATGGCGACGACGGCGACGACGAGCAGGAAGACGATGTTGAGAAGCGTGTAGGTCATCCGTCGGCCCCCGAGAGGTGCGGGGGTGTGGATGCCCGCCGCCGCCACCGGCCGTCGAGCCAGTCACCCGCCGCCGTGTAGGCGTTCATCGTGTTGTAGCAGAGCAGCGTCAAGAAGAAGACCTCTTCGATGGGCAGCTCGGGCCCGATGAGCAGCCCCGTCATGAAGTCGGTCTGGCCGCGAAAGAAGATGCCGAGCAGAATGCCGCCGAGATCCCAGACGAGGAAGAACACGACGCCCGTGACGAGAACGATCCCGGCACGGCGAGCGTCGCGCCAGAAGAACAGCCCGAAACGGCGGTCGAGCAGCACCATGCCCGTGAGCGCCACGGCGAGCGCGACCAGGTACGCGAAGTTGATCGGAGTCATCGCGAGGCTCAGGTTCAGGCGGCAGCGGGTGCCGGGTCGGCCGCCTCGGTCGTCGACTCGCCCACGACTGTGCGCTCGAGCGGCTCGGGCAGCGGCCCCGTCGAGGTGTCGCCGCGCAGACGCTTGACGAGAACCTCGGCGCTGATGAGGCACATCGGCAGCCCGATGCCCGGAATCGTCGAGCCGCCCGCGTAGTAGAGGCCCTTGACCTTCTTCGAGATGTTTCCCGCCCTGAAGAAGGCGCTCTGCGAGAGGATGTGCGCCGGGCCGAGTGCCGTGCCACGCCACGCGTTGAGGTCGGCATTGAAGTTGCCCGGCCCGTAGCTGCGACGCACGACGATGCGGTCAGCGAGATCGGGAATCTTCGCCCAGTCGGCGATCTGCGCGATGATGCGGTCGGCGTAGACCTCGAGGGGCGTGTCGCCGTCGCCGTCGACATCACCGCGCCCGAACGACAGATCAGCCGGTGCCGGCACGAGCACGAAGACGTTCTCGTGACCCTCGGGCGCGACCGACGGGTCGACGCCGCTCGGCTTGCAGATGTAGAGCGAGGCCGGGTCGGGCAGGCTCGGCTGCGGGCCGAAGATGGCCTCGAAGTTCTCGCGCCAATTCGCCGTGAACAGCAGGGTGTGGTGCTCGAGCTGCGGCAGGTCGCCTTCGACGCCCAAGTAGAGCAGTAGGGCGCTGGGCCCAGCGGTCTTCTTGTCCCAGTACGACTGCGGGTAGGTCTGCAGCGCTTCGGGCAGCAGCTGGGTCTCGCTGTGGTGCAGGTCGGCCGCCGACACGACGATGTCGGCCTCGATGATCTCGCCGCCCTCGAGTTCTACGCCCGTAGTGCGCTTCGTGGTCTCGTCGACGAGGATGCGCGTGACGGGCGAAGAGGTGCGGATGCTCACACCCTGCTCTTCGGTCACCGCAGCGATGCGCTCGATGAGTTTCGTGAAGCCCCCCACCGGGTAGAGCACGCCGTCGGTCAGGTCGAGGTGCGACATGAGGTGGTACATGCTCGGGGTCAAGAACGGCGACGAACCGAGGAACACCGCGGGGTACCCCAGAACCTGCCGCAGGCGCAGGTCGGTGAAGCGCTTGCCGACGAAGGCGTCGAGGTTCTGCAGCAGCATCGTCACGAGCTTCGCGCTGCGCTTCAGCACATCGCCCCGGATGAGCGGACCGAACGAGGCGAAGCTCGTGTAGAGAAAGCGCTTCTTCGCCATCTCATAGGTGTCGAGCGCCGAGTCGAGGTAGCGCTCGAGCTTCGCGCCCGCGCCCGGCTCGATCGACTCGAAGAGCGCGACGTTCTCGTCGCGCGTGGCGGCGATGTCGGTCGGCTCGTCGAAGCCCTGCGTGATGACGCGATAGCCGGGGTCGAGCTGAATGAGCTCAAGCTGCTCGGCCGCGCTCGTGCCGCACAGCTTGAAGAAGTGGTCGAACACCTCAGGCATGAGGTACCACGAGGGGCCCATGTCGAACCGGAAGCCGTCTTTCTCCCACGACCCGGCGCGACCGCCGAGCTCGGACTGCTTCTCAACGAGAGTGACCTCGTGACCGTCGCGCGCGAGCAGCGCTGCACTCGCGAGGCCAGCGATGCCTCCTCCGATGACGACGACGCGACTCATGATGCTTCTCCGATCGAGAGGGTTGCGGCGGCGGGCCGCACACGAGGGGTGCGCCCGGCGAACGCCCCGAGGGCGATGCGGGCCTTGACGGGGTCTGGCACGCGCACGCGCGCGCGCACGAGCTGAGACGCCGGAGTCTTGCGCAGGCGCACCGAGAGCTCACCGAAGAGACCCTGCGCGAGCGCGACGGCCCGACGGCTGCCCTTGGGCAGTTCGGGAATCACCGCGGCAGAGGTGCGCAGGTCGGCGTCGATGTCATCGAGCAAGCGGTGCTTCTCCTCTTCGGTGAACGAATCGACGCGGATTCCGGGAAAGTAGCTTCGCCCGAGCGTCTCGAAGTCGGCCGCGAGATCGCGCAAGAAGTTGACCTTCTGAAAGGCCGCTCCCAGCGCTCGCGCCCCGGTGACCAGGCGATCATCCTGCTCGGCGTCGATGGGCATCCCCTGAACGAAGGCTCTCAGACACATGAGCCCGACGACCTCAGCCGAGCCGTAGACATAGCGATCGAAGCTCTGCTGATCGTGCTCGGTGTCGGTGAGGTCCATGCGCATCGAGTGGAAGAACGGTTCGGTCAGCTCGGCGCCGAAGCCCACCTCGCGAGCGGTACGCGCGAAGGCGTGCACCACGAGGTTGGTCGAGTAGCCGCTCTGCATCGCGGCTTCGGTCTCGGCTTCGAACTCGTTGAGGTAGCGCGCAGCGTGCACACTATCGAGGCCCGCGTCGGTGACGCCGCCGTCGACGATCTCGTCGGCCACCCGCACGAGTGCGTAAATGTTCTCGACGTGCTGGCGCACGCCCGCGTCGAGCAGTCGTGAGGCGAGCCCGAACGAGGTGGAATACCGGCGAATCACGGTCGACGCTGTCTCATCGGCAACACGGTCATACAGACTCAGGCGGTTCATCGCACCCGTTTCAGAACGGTCTCGGCGACGGGGTGCAGCTCGTCGCGCAGGGCAGAGGGAATGTGGGGCTCGGCGAGCCGGGCCAGCGCACGGTTGGCGTAACCCCGAGCCAGGTCTTCGGCGAACGCTCGCGCGCCGCATTCGATGAGCAGCAGTCGAGCCTCGGCGGCTTCGTCGAGTGACAAATCGGCTTTGCCGATGAGATCGCACAACCGCGCCCAGGCCGGCGTCGAGCACGCGAACGCGATCATCACCGTGCGCTTGCCTTCACGCAGATCGCCGATCGTGGTCTTGCCGGTCGCCTCTTCTTCGCCGAAGACCCCGAGCACGTCGTCGACGATCTGATAGGCGATGCCAATCTCGCGACCGAACTCGCCCAGCGTCGCTACGGTGCTTTCCGGCGCTCCGGCAAGAATCGCCCCGGCCTGCAGCGGCGATTCGAACGAGTACACCGCCGTCTTGAGGCGCTCCATGGTCAAGATGTCGTCGACGAGCGGCATGTCGGGATCGATCGAGAAGTCAACATCGATGAGCTCACCGGCAGCGCTCGTGAACATGGCCTCGTCGAGCACGTCGAGCAGTCGCTCGCGCATGGGCGAGGTGACACCGCTCTTGTCGATGAGCCGGTAGGCGTTGAAGAGCGCGAGGTCACCCGCGATCACCGCGGCGGAGACGCCGCGGTGCTCCGCGATCTCGACGCTGACCCCCCGGTCGACGGCGTGGTCGCGATACGCGCCCGAGATGTTCGGGATGCCCCGCCTTACGAAATCGCGATCGATGACGTCGTCGTGCACGATGAGTGCGGTGTGCAGCAGCTCGAAGGCCGCGCCCACATAGGCGGCAGCATCCCGATCATCACCGCCGAGTCCTTCATAGGCGGCCATCACCATGCGGGGGCGGAATCGCTTGCCGCCCTGAGTGTTGCGCTCGAGCAGGCCCCAGAGGTGCTCATAGTGCGTACCCAGGGGGGCCGCACGCTTCTTGGATAAGCTGAAGAAGCGCTCCAGCACAGCGTCGACCATGGCAGCTCGCGCCTCTGCGATGCTCGTCTGGTCGTTCCTCTTCACCCGAGCAGACTACCGCGACCCATGAGCGAACTTCCTGAAACTGTCGTGCTGCTGTCAGACGACGGCAACGTCATCGGCACAGCCCCCAAGGCGACCGTGCACACGACCGATACCCCCCTGCACCTGGCCTTTTCGTGCCACGTGTTCGACGCGCAGGGGCGCGTGCTCGTGACGCGTCGAGCGCTCGGTAAGGCCACCTGGCCGGGGGTATGGACGAACTCGTTTTGTGGGCATCCGGCACCCGGTGAAGACACGGTCGAGGCGATTGTGCGACGCGCGCAGCGTGAGCTCGGGCTGACACTGACCGATGTGCGAGTTGCCCTGCCCGACTTTCGCTACCGCGCCGTCGACGCCTCGGGCGTCGTCGAGAACGAGATCTGCCCCGTCTACACGGCTCGAGCCGACGGAGAGCTCGCACCAGCGGCCGATGAAGTAGCCGAGTGGGCCTGGGTCGAACCCGACGCGCTGACCGCTTCGGTCTCGGCCGCCCCCTTTGCCTTCAGCCCGTGGCTCGGCTGGCAGCTGGCCGCGTGGCCCGGCGACTACCCCTTGACCGACTGACTCGCGCCCGCCACCTGCACGGGGGCACGCGGAATTCGCACGACCACGGTCGTTCCCTTTTCGCCGTCGGAGCTCAACGTCACCTCGCCCCCCACGCGGATCTCGACCAGGCTGCGAACGATGGGCAAGCCGAGCCCTGTACCGGGGACATCGCGGTGTCGCGGCGATTGCACTCGATAGAAGCGCTCCCACACCGCCTCTTGCTCGGCCAGCGGAATTCCCGGGCCCTCGTCTTCGATGCGCACCTCGATCGCGTGCTCGTGCTCTGCCACCGAGACAGTCACGGCTCCATTGACGGGGCTGAACTTGAGGGCGTTTGAGAGCAGGTTCGACACGATGCGCACGAGATCTTGCGCCACGCCAGTGATGATGACGGGTTTTTCAGGAAGGTGCAGGTCGACTCGACCCTGGCGATTTGTCGGCCCGAGCCCGATGGTGTCGTCGACGCAGTCCTGCACCAGTCGGCCGACATCGATTGCGGCAGGGGGGCGGTTGCTGCCCTCGGTCGTGCTGAGCCGGCTGAGCTCGAGAACGTCTTCGATGACGTCGGCGAGCCGTCGGGCATTGCGGTGGATGATGCGACCGGCCTGTGCGGTGTCAGGGTCGGGGTTCGTGTCGACCAATTGTTCAGAGAACCCGAGAATGCTGGTGACCGGGGTGCGCAGTTCGTGACTCACGGCTGAGATGAAGTCGTCTTTCTGCATATTGAGCTGCAGAAGCTCATCAGCGACGCGAGTGGCGTCGCGTTCCCGCGCCGCGAGCGCGTCGGTCGACGCGTTCCAATCGGCGCTCTGGCCCGAGACGAACAACCCGGCCGCACCGTGCGTAATGATGAACAACTTAAGGGAGAACAATGCACCCAATACATCGTCTTGCAGAAGTACCGCGAACGGCCCTAATCCCAGTGCGGTGGAGACCGTGGCGGCCAGTGCGAGTGCAAGCGTCTGCACTGCCGTGACAATCGGCGGCAGCCGGAACGCCCCCCACATCAGCGTCGTGACGATGAGAAAGGTGAGCGGCAGTGAGGCGGCGGGTGCGAACACAATGACCGTCAAGAGCGCAAGCGAAGCGCTCTGCACGACGGGCTCCCAACTTGGCACGCGACGACGCAAGACAAGAGGGACGAGAAATAGCGGGGCGATGGCGAACATAGCACTCGCGTGCGACGTTGCGAGCGATAGTGCGAGCAGACCGAAGTTGGCACTAGCCAGCACCGCTCCCGCACTCGCGGCGAGAACTGCGAAGACAGACGCGCCGACCCCCGCGCTGAATAAGAACCACCCAATTCTCGGAAGCGTCGTAAAGTCCGCATGTGCTGTGCCGCGTGTGGTCAGCCGTACAACTATCCATAGCTCGATTGCGTTTGCCAGTCCGTACGCAAGCGAGAGATCCAGCGCTAGG
>JBBQKE010000004.1:0-15645 GCA_038326585.1 Actinomycetales bacterium
GAGAGTCGAGGCAACTGCGGCCTCAGTCGACGTAGCGCTCCGGCACGATGAGCTGCTGGCCGGGCCGCACCGATGCGCTGTCGAGTTCGTTGATCGCCATGAGGTCGGCCACGACGTCGGCGGTCGAGGCGTCGGGGGCGATCGTCATCGCGAGCGACCACAGCGACTGCCCCGACTCGACCGTGACGGTCGACACGACGACGGCGCTCGAGCTGACCGAGGTGGCCGTTGCTCCCCCGCCATTGAGCGAGAGGCTGAGCAACGCGATGACGAGGGGCAGTGATACGAGAACCGCAATGACCGCGCGGCCGCGTCGCGTCAAGCGGAGTCGAGTGCGAGGGCCCGCGGTCAGCGCCACCTGCGGCATCGACGATGTGAAGCGGTGGTCATAGATGACTGCGCTCATGGTGTCGCCTCTCGGTGGGTTCTGCTGTCGTTCGGTGCTGAGTGGTACAGGTCCCCCGGCAGGGGGGCTGCCGGGGGATGCATCGCTTCTCGGCCGGGAGAGGCGATGCGAACCTGTGTTCCGAACATACCTTCGATCGAACACAGTTTCAAGCCCCCGAGGTAGTTTTGTGACCAATTGCGCGACACACTCGAACACATGTTTGATATGAGCCGTTCGACTGGATAGAGTTTCGAGGGTTCGAGAGCATTCCACTCGTGACCACCGACATTCGTGAGAACGGAGCCGACATGGCCGATGCGCAGCACGACGACCGTCCTGACAATCTCGACCCAGGCGACGAGAGCGTTTCGATCGCGCACGCCCCGTCAACCCGCCGGCGCACGACACTGAGCGACAAGCAGCGCGAGATTCTCGGCGTGATCCAGGCCTCTGTCGCGCGCCGCGGCTACCCGCCAAGCATGCGCGAGATCGCCGAGGCCGTCGGCCTCGCGTCGCTGTCGAGCGTTTCGCACCAGCTCGGCCAACTCGAGCTCAGCGGCTACCTGCGCCGCGACCCCAACCGGCCGCGCGCGCTCGAGGTGCTCATCGATCTTGAGCCCGACCCCTCGCACGCGGTCGACTCCGACGCCCTGCCCGGCCCCTCGGTCGGCGACGCCGCCATGGTGCCCCTCGTCGGGCGCATCGCGGCCGGTATTCCCATCACCGCCGACCAGATGGTCGAGGAAGTCGTTCCGCTCCCCCGCCAGCTCGTCGGCAAGGGTGACCTCTTCATGCTCACCGTCGTCGGCGACTCGATGATCGATGCCGCCATCTGCGACGGCGACTGGGTGGTCGTGCGCCAGCAGAACACCGCCGAGAACGGCGAGATCGTGGCGGCCATGCTCGACAACGAGGCGACGGTCAAGGTCTTCAAGCAGCGCGACGGCCACACCTGGTTGCTGCCGCAGAACTCGGCGTATGAGCCCATTATGGGCGACCACGCCACGGTGCTCGGAAAAGTGGTCGCAGTGCTGCGCTCGGTCTAGATCGACAAGCGTCGGGCGAGCATCCCGCTATCCCGTGGACTGCACCGTGAACTGCTCGACGAGGGTCGCGATCTCGGGAGTCGCGAATGCGTGCACCCGAGTGCCTGCTTCGACGTAGTCGGTGCTGATAATGCGACCGCGCTCATGCAGCAATGACACGAGGTCACCCCGCTCATAAGGCACGACGACCGTCAGTTCGATTTCGGGGTTCGGCAGCATTGCGGCGATGCGCGCCTGCAACTCATCGATACCCTCGCCCGTCTTGGCCGACACGAACACCGCGTCGGGCACCAGCCCGCGCAACAGCAATCGAGCATCGTCATCGAGCAGATCGCTCTTGTTGATCGCGACGAGCTCGGGCAGCTCGCGCGCACCGACCTCACCGATGACATCGCGCACTGTCGCGAGCTGCGAGGCCGGGTCGGGATGCGCGCCGTCGACGACGTGCAGCACGACATCCGACTCAGCCACTTCTTCCAGCGTCGATCGGAATGCCTCGACCAGCTGGTGCGGCAGGTTGCGCACGAAACCGACGGTGTCGGCGATCGTGTACGGCCGGCCGTCCGGAGTGGTCGACTTGCGCACGGTCGGGTCGAGTGTCGCGAACAGCGCGTTCTCGACCAGCACACCGGCGCGCGTTATGCGGTTGAGCAGACTCGACTTGCCGGCGTTCGTGTAGCCGGCGATCGCGACGCTCGGCACCGAGTAGCGATCTCGGTTTGCCCGCTTCGCCGCGCGAGCGGGAGCGAAGCCCTTGATCTGGCGACGCAACTTGGCCATGCGGGTGTTGATGCGTCGACGGTCGAGTTCAATCTTCGTTTCACCCGGTCCGCGGCTGCCCATGCCCGCTCCAGCCGCGCCGACCTGGCCACCGGCCTGGCGCGACATCGACTCGCCCCAGCCGCGCAAGCGCGGCAGCAGGTACTCGAGCTGGGCGAGTTCGACCTGCGCCTTGCCCTCCCGACTCTTGGCGTGCTGGCTGAAGATGTCGAGAATGACCGCGGTGCGGTCGATGACCTTGACCTTCACGACGTCTTCGAGCGCGCGCCGTTGGCTCGGGGCGAGCTCGGTGTCGGCGATCACAGTGTCGGCAGCGAGCTCCTTGACAACGAGCGCCAACTCTTGCGCCTTGCCCTTGCCGAGGAAAGTGCTCGGGTCGGGGTGCGGACGCCGCTGCAGCAGGCCATCGAGCACGACGGCTCCGGCCGTCTCGGCGAGGGCTGCGAGCTCGCGCAATGAGTTCTCGGCGTCGTCGAGCGCCCCTTGGGGGTAGATGCCGATGAGTACGACGTTCTCGAGACGCAACTGCCGGTATTCGACCTCGGTGACATCATCGAGCTCGGTCGAGAGACCACCGACACGCCGCAGCGCGGCCCGATCTTCTCGATCGAATTGATCCCCATCACGATCGGCCGAGTAGCTCGCGTCGTCGTTCAGCGCCGCCGCGCCGTGCAACGTCACCGAGCGCGCGCGCGCGTCGCCATGGGCCAGAACGCGCGCCACAGCATCCGCGCCCGCATCATGGGTCGGGGCAGTGAGGTCTGCCGTGTGGTCTGCGGCCGTGTCGTCAGGGTCGATCATCGCGTTCACTGTACTCCGCCGCAGTTCGGTAGATTCTGGGCATGGCTCATGAGCACTACTTCAGCGCTCAGCCGAGCGGAGAGTTCGTCGCGAAGCCGCTGACGGTCACGATCGCCGGTCGAGAGGTGCAGCTGCAGACTGCCGGCGGCGTCTTCAGCCCCAACGCGCTCGACGCCGGAACGCAGGTGCTGCTCGGTCACGTGCCTCCTCCCCCGCCCGGGGGCGACCTGCTCGACCTCGGATGCGGGTGGGGTGCGATCGCCCTGACGCTCGCCAGTGAGTCGCCGCACGCCACGGTCTGGGCCGTTGACGTGAACGAGCGTGCACTCGAGCTGACCCGTCGCAACGCCGAGCTGCTGGGGCTCGAGAATGTTCGAACCGCGCTGCCGCATGAGGTTCCCGACGACGTTCGCTTCATGTGCATCTGGTCGAATCCGCCCATTCGCATCGGCAAGAACGAACTGCACGGACTTCTCGATGCCTGGCTGCCGCGCCTTCGTGACGCAGCCGACGGATGGCTGGTCGTCGCGCGCAACCTGGGCGCCGATTCGCTGCAGCGGTGGATAGACGCCCGCTATCACGGCGAGCTCTCCGTCTCGCGGCATGCGACCCACAAGGGCTACCGCGTATTGCGCGTGAGAAATCGCACAGGACAGACGGGCGCGATCACGCTCGTGCCCGGCATGGACGCGATCTAAGAAAGAAGCTCTCCGTCGTAGACGAGCACGGCAGGGCCCGAGAGAGCGACGTGCTCGCCATCTTCGGTCGCGAACATGCGCACGCCAAGCACTCCCCCTGGCACCGTGACACGCCACTCGTTCGGCGCAGCGGCGCCGGCCCAGTGGCGCACCGCGAGCGCAGCAGCCGCGGCTCCGGTGCCGCACGAGAGCGTTTCGCCGCTTCCGCGCTCGTGCACCCTCAGACGGATGCGCCCGATGCCATCGACCACGAGGGGGTCGGCGGGAACCACGAACTCGACGTTCGCCCCCTCTGGGGCGGCTGGCTCGAGCACGGGCGGGGCGCTCAAGTCGAGGCCGTCGAGCTCGTCGTCGCTCGCGAGCGCGACGACTACGTGCGGGTTACCGACGTCAATGCCCAGACCGGGTCGCGCCACCGGCAACTCACGGGCCTTCACGAGAGGCTCAGAGCCGTCGAGCCGCCACCGACCGAGATCGGCCGCGTAACCGTCGGCGAGTCGGTGCACGTCGCGCACGCCCGCTCGCGTGCCGATGGCGATCGACTGCCCGGGCGCGAGTTCGGCCAATCCGCGATCGAGCAAGTAGTGCACGAAGACGCGAACGCCATTGCCGCACATCTCGGCGGTGCTGCCATCGCTGTTCGAGTAGTCCATGAACCACTCGGCGTCAGCACTCTCATCGAGTATCGCGCGGCCCTCGGCGATGCGCTCGGTGCGCACGACACGAATCACGCCATCGCCGCCCGGACCACGGTGTCGGTCAGCGAGCGCGGCGAGCCGCTCGACCGATAGATCGAGCTCGCCATCGGCATCGGCAATGAGAACGAAGTCGTTGCCCGTGCCGTGGCCCTTGGTGAATCGCAGCGTGCTCACCGGTCCATGCTATCGACGAGGTCGTGGGCCACGGTGCGTTCGAGTTGGGCCGCGAGATCGTCGGCAGCAGCATCCAGCCACTCGACTGCCGAGTCGCGGCGCAGCCAACTGACCTGTCGGCGTGCGTACCGTCGGGTCAATGACTGCGTCTGTGCGATCGCCTCGAGCTCATCGATCTCGCCTCTCAGGTGCGCCATGGCCTGGGCGTAGCCGATCGCGCGGCTCGCCGTCACGCCGCGCTCGAGACCGAGCGGCAGAAGGTCGCGTACTTCGTCAAGAAGGCCGAGGCGCCACATGCGTTGTACGCGCTCGTCGAGCCGTGCCACGAGCGCGTTGCGGTCGAGACCGAGCGCGAATTG
This sequence comes from Actinomycetales bacterium, assembly GCA_038326585.1. Lineage (GTDB taxonomy): Bacteria > Actinomycetota > Actinomycetes > Actinomycetales > Microbacteriaceae > Microcella. Next base: position 4,945 of record JBBQKE010000004.1, read on the forward strand.
CCGGTAAGGCCGCCAGGGGGTGCCCCGCGCCCCGAGGCCCGCGATGAATGGTTCGCCGGTGAGGTCGCCGACCTCGAGCGCGCGCACGATGCGCCGACCATTGTGCGGCCCGATGGCGGCCGCCGCCTCCGGGTCGCGTGCGGCGAGCAGGGCGTGCAGACCGCCGACGCCGAGGCGCTCAAGCTCGACCTCCCAGTGGGCGCGCCGCTCAGGGTCTGTGCCCGGAAATCGGAAGTCGGTCAACACCGCGGCAAGGTAGAGCCCCGACCCGCCGACCATCACCGGCACGGCTCCACGCGCTCGAATCGCCTCGATCGCCGCCCGCGCGTCGAGCTGGTACTGCGCCACATTCGCTTCGGCCGTGACGTCGAGCACGTCGATCAGGTGATGCGGCACGCCTCGCCGCTCGGCGACCGCGAGCTTCGCGGTGCCGATGTCCATGCCCCGGTACAACTGCATGGCATCGGCGTTGACGATCTCGGCCACGAGCCCGCGGGACTGCCAGCGCTCGACGAGTCGGAGCGCGAGCTCACTCTTGCCGGTGCCGGTCGCGCCGGTGATGGCGATGATCATGCGGATGCTCTCCGGGCGTTCAGCCCCGAGCGCCACCCGGCACGCGCAGCGTCGGCAGGCCGAGACCGACCGGGCCCCCCGACGATCCCGAGCCAGCCGCGCTGCTGGCCCCGACGGGCGCACCGCAGCTCTCGGCCTCGGCCCGGTCCCACGCGTCTCCCGCACGGGTGCGACGGATCACGAGCGGCTCATCGTGATCGGCGATGAGGTGGAAGGCCGCGGCACTCGTGATCGTCGTCGTCACGAGGTCACCCGGCCGCGGATGCTCGCTGCCCGCAGGGACGGCGAGGTGCACGAGGCGGTTGTCGTCGGCTCGGCCCGAGATGCGGTCGTTTGCGGCGTCTTTCTTGCCGTCGTGGCTCGAGATCAGCACCGTGACCTCGCGCCCGATCTGCCGCCGATTCTCTTCGGCGCTGATGCGGTCTTGCAGGTCAGCGAGGCGCTCGTAGCGCTCTTGCACGACGGCCTTCGGCACTTGGTCGGGCATCGTCGCCGCAGGGGTACCGGGGCGAATCGAGTACTGGAACGTGTAGGCGCTTGCGAACCGCGACTCTTCGACGACGCGCAACGTGTCGGCGAAATCTTCTTCCGTCTCTCCCGGGAAGCCCACGATGATGTCGGTCGTGATCGCGGCGTGCGGAATGCGGTCGCGCACGCGGTCGAGGATTCCCAAGAACTTGTCGCTGCGGTACGACCGCCGCATCGCTTTGAGCACGCGATCGGAGCCCGACTGCAGAGGCATGTGGAGTTGCGGCATGACGGTCGGCGTCTCTGCCATGGCATCGATCACATCATCGGTGAAGGCCGCCGGATGCGGGCTCGTGAAGCGGATGCGCTCGAGCCCCTCGATCGCCCCGGCAGCGCGCAGCAGCTTGCCGAAGGCGAGGCGGTCACCGAACTCGACCCCGTAGGAGTTGACGTTCTGGCCGAGCAGCGTCACCTCGATGGCACCGTCGTCGACGAGTGCCTGCACTTCGGCGAGGATCTCGCCGGGTCGCCGGTCTTTCTCCTTGCCGCGCAGTGCGGGCACGATGCAGAACGTGCAGGTGTTGTTGCATCCGACCGAAATGCTGACCCACCCGCTCGACGTCGACTCGCGTCTTGTCGGCAGGGTTGAGGGAAAGATCTCGAGCGATTCGAGAATCTCGAGCTGCGCCTCGCCGTTGTGGCGGGCGCGGTCGAGCAGGGCCGGCAGCGAGCCCATGTTGTGGGTGCCGAACACGACGTCGACCCACGGCGCTTTCTCAAGGATCACCGAGCGGTCTTTTTGCGCAAGGCAGCCCCCGACCGCGATCTGCATGCCCTCTCGCTCGCGCTTCACGCTCGCCAGGTAGCCGAGGTTGCCGTAGAGCTTGTTGTCGGCGTTCTCGCGCACCGCGCACGTGTTGATCACGACGACATCGGGGGCACCGTCGTCGGCCTTGACATAGCCGGCCGCCTCGAGCGAGCCACTCAAGCGCTCGGAGTCGTGCACGTTCATCTGGCACCCGTAGGTGCGCACCTCATAGGTGCGCGGGGCGGCCAGAAGAGTCGTCGACATGCCCCCAGTTTACGGTCGGCTGCCCTAACGGAACTGCACGCGGTGCACGGTGGCGCCGCGCCCGGACTCGCCGGGCTCGTCGTCGTCGGAGTCGGAGTCGAGACCATCGCCATCGAGTGCCCGGCGGGCTGCCTCGCGTGCGGCGCTGCCGGTGTGCCCCTTGCGGGCCAGAAAGTCGACGAGTCGGCGCTCAGCTGTCGAGCGGTCGAGGCCACCCAGTCGACGAGCCCGATCGCGGGCAAGCTCGACGAGCAGGTCATCGTCGTCGGACTGCGCCGACTCGGCGAGTGCCTCGTCGATCGCACCGCGATCGAGCTTGCGCTGCATGAGTTCGTTGCGCAGGGCGGAGGGGCCGAGCTTTTTGCGCGTGCGCAAGCGGTCGACGAGGTCGAGCGCGAGAGCCCGGTCATCGATGAGCCCCACCGACTCGAGCCGGTCGAGCTCGACCTCGGCGACCAGGGGATCGATCTCGCGGCGTCGCAGCAGGTCGGCGACCTCGGCCCGGGATTGCCCCCGGCGCGTGAGCGCGTGCATCGTGACGTTCTCGGCACGGCGGGCATCTGCCGCACGCGCCGACTGCGCCTCGACGACGGCGAGCGCTTCACGCTCGGCCTCGGCCTCGCGCACCCCGGGCAGGTATGTCACGGGCGCAACGGAGTCGCCACGTCCGGCGTTATCACGTTCGGTGCCACCGTCGCCAGTGCCGCCCTGCCCGGTGGTGCGCGAGGTCGTCACTAGGCGCCGGCTGCCGCGCGCAGGGCGGGCTGCTCGCCGTTGGTTTCAGCCGAGGTGGCGGCCGCGGTCTGGGCGTTGGCCGACGCCGCCGCAGCCGCGGCCTTCGCCGCCGCGGTGCCCTTCGCGGGCGCCTTGTCTGCGCTCGCCTTCTCGGGTGCCGCAGCGAGCGGCTCGACGGCGGCGAGTTTCGCACCGATGCCGAGCTTGGCGAGAATCTTGCCCTCGATCTCGGCAGCCATCGCCGGGTTCTCGAGCAAGAAGTTGCGGGCGTTCTCTTTGCCCTGGCCGAGCTGGTCGCCCTCGTAGGTGTACCAGGCGCCCGACTTTCGCACGATCTCGTGGTCAACGCCGAAGTCGATCAGGCTGCCCTCACGCGAGATACCGATGCCGTAAAGAATGTCGAACTCCGCCTGCTTGAACGGCGGGGCCATCTTGTTCTTGACAACCTTCACGCGCGTGCGGTTGCCCACCGCGTCGGTGCCGTCTTTGAGCGTCTCGATGCGACGGATATCGAGTCGGACCGAGGCGTAGAACTTGAGCGCCTTGCCGCCCGAGGTCGTCTCGGGACTGCCGAAGAACACACCGATCTTCTCGCGGAGCTGGTTGATGAAGATCATCGAGGTGCCCGTGGAGTTGAGCCCACCGGTGAGCTTGCGCAGCGCCTGCGACATGAGGCGCGCCTGGAGACCCACGTGGCTGTCACCCATCTCGCCCTCGATTTCTGCGCGCGGAACGAGTGCCGCGACCGAGTCGATGACGACGAGGTCGATCGAGCCCGAGCGCACGAGCATGTCGGCGATCTCGAGCGCCTGCTCTCCTGTGTCGGGCTGCGAGACGAGCAGCTGGTCGATGTCGACCCCGAGCTTCTGCGCGTAGTCGGGGTCGAGCGCGGGCTCGGCGTCGAGGAAGGCCGCGATGCCGCCGGCCTTCTGCACGTTGGCGATCGCGTGCAGCGTCAGCGTGGTCTTGCCCGACGACTCGGGGCCATAGATCTCGATGATGCGACCGCGTGGAAGCCCGCCGATGCCGAGGGCTACGTCGAGAGCGATCGAGCCGGTCGGGATCACCGCCACGGGAGCACGCTCGTCGGAGCCGAGGCGCATGACGCTGCCCTTGCCGAACTGACGGTCGATCTGTGCGAGTGCCGTCTCGAGGGCTTTCTCGCGGTCTGCTGCTGAAGGCATTGCGGTCTCCGTTTCATCTCGTGCGCGGTGTGCCTGTCTGCTGTCGCTCCTCGTCCGGCCGATGGAGCAGGGCCGGACTGTTCACGACAAGGCGTGACGGCGTTCGCCGACGAGACCGACGGTACGCTCCTGGCCCGACATTGCCGGGTTCGACGCGCAGCGCGTGCAGTGACTCGTGTTCGATTGCCGCTGGGGAGGAGTCTATGTGACAAGCGAACACATGTTCGAAGCCGTCACCGCCCGGCGTGTCGCGGCAACGACGCACGCGGAGGCGTGACCGAGAGTCGGGCAGCTAGTCGCGCTTCGGCTCCGGGCGACCCGCGCCGTACCAGCGCTCGCGAGGAACATCCATCGCGGCACACAGCGCCAGCCAGACCTCGCGAGGCGCGAGGCCAGCCGCGAGCGCCTCGTCGGCCGTACGCTCGCCGAGCGCCGACATGACGAGGTCGCGCACGAGGGTGCGCCCGTAGGCGTCACCGAACTCGTCGGTGATCGCACGCGCGAACTCGCTGCGGGTCAGAGTGGCCAGCCGATGATCGAGCGCGAGTCAGCGCATGGCGAGGTCGGCGTCGAACTCGGCCATCAGCTCGTCGGGCAGCGTGTCGGGCACGACGTTCAGACCCTCGATGATCGCCAGGCGATCGCCGACTTCGCGCATGATGACAGAGATCGGGGTATCAAGAGCGTCGGCGACCGACGCAAGAATCTCGCTCGAGGCCTCTTTCTGGCCCCGCTCTACTACACTCAGGTAGCCGAGGGCAACACTGGCACGGCTCGCTACCTGTCGCAGCGTGCGGCCTTTCTGCAGGCGCACGTCACGGAGGACCTCACCGATTTCTTGTCGAACCAGAACCACGGGGACCTCCTTTACTGAACTCTCGTCCGCTGACACACCGGGAGGGTTACGCTACCCGATGCGAATGACTTCACTGTAATCGCCGACACCTGTGGAACAGTTGTCAGCTTGCTGTCTGTAACACGACTGTCACCCAGGGAATTCCCGAAAGCCGGCCCCGGTCACGGAATGCGAATCTCCAACGCGGCGAGTGCGGTGCGGGCCTGCTCTGGAAGAGAACCGCTCGCGACTTCTGCCAGGGCAGCGCGCCAGGCCGCAGCGAGAATCGGCCCGAGAAGCGGCGAGACGTGGGCCGTATAGGCCCCCAGCAGGTCAGCGAGTTTGTCATGGGTTGCTCCGGGGGGCGGGGTGCCGAGCAGGTGCGTAAGCCCCTCCCCCACCGCAAAATCGAGCCCGACGAGAAGCGCCGCCGTCACGGCCCCCGCACGGTTCGAGTCGCCGGCGACGGCCGCGGCCGCACCCTCCATGCGGTCTAAGAGACGCCGTTCTACATCGTGTCGCACGAACGCATACAGCCCGAGCTTGCTGCCGAAGTGGTGGTAGATCGCTCCCGTGGTGACGCGTGCGGCAACCGACAGCTCGCCGACTGTGACCTCATCAAACGGCCGTGACCCGAATTCGGTTACTGCCGCGAGCGCGAGCCTTCCCTTGGGAGATGTTGATATCGGGATCCACTCGCGCACTAGTACATAATGCCGTTATGCTTTGAGTGAATCTAGTTACGACACGGAAGGGTTCACAATGAAGCTCGAGTTCTTATTTGTTCCGACCTGCGACCTCAGCGCATCACTCACCCTCTACCGCGACAGTTTCGGCTTCACCGAACTGTGGCGCGAAGGCGATGCGACAGTCGTGCTTTCGCTGCCGGGCAGTGATGTGAACCTCATGCTCGACGCCAACGATCCCGACGCCCCCATCGGGCCTCTCTTCGTGGTCGACAGCGTCAAGGCCTTCCACTCCGCTCGCGCAGAGTCGCTCGTCGTCGTTGACGACCCCTCCGAGATTCCGGGTGGCTTTGTCGCCACCTACCGAGAACCGGGTGGGGCAACCATCTACGTCATGGATCAGTCGACAGAATCTACAGTTCAATAATCACGGTCGCTCTGTGAGTACTGTCGCTCAGTAAGTACTGTCGCTCAGTAACTAAAGTCGGCCTGGGCGGTGACGCGATCGGCGAGTAGCTGTAGCACCGCAAGCACAGCCTGCGCCCGAATCGCTGCCCGGTCGCCCGCGAACTGGTGCTCGCGAACCACGGTGCCCACAGCATCCGCCACCGCCACATAGACACGCCCCACCGGAGCGTTGCCTTGCCTGTCAGGGCCAGCGACGCCCGTCGTGGCCACCCCGATGTCAGCGTTGAGCCCTTCAACCGCCGCCGCCACGCGCACGCCCTCTGCCATCGCCACGGCAACGTCGGGGTGCACGGCCCCGTGAGCCTCGAGAAGGTCACGCGGCACGCCGAGCAGACTCGCCTTGAGCGCGGTGTCGTAGGCCACCACTCCCCCGCGCAGAACAGCAGAGGCCCTGGGAACACGAACGAGGTCGGCGAGCACTGCTCCGCCCGTGAGTGATTCAGCGACCGCGAGCGACAAGCCCGCCGACGTGAGCGCCGTGATGACCTCAGCCGCGAGGTCGCGCTGACGATCAGGGGCGATCATGGCGACGTGGCTGGCGGCGGCGTGGGCGATGGCGCGGTTGACGCCTTCGAGCCGCGGTTATGGCGCCACGCCTGCACAAGGTAGTCGATTCCCGTCACGATGGTGAGCGCCACGGCCGCTGACATGAGAACCGTGTTGACGATGTTCACCCCATCGCCAAAAAGGTTCCACAGCGGCAACAGAGCAAGCGAAATGGCAATCGCCTGCACCACCGTCTTGAGTTTGCCTCCGCGCGACGCCGGGATCACGCGGTCGCGTAGCATCACGAATCGAAAAAGCGTGATGCCCCACTCGCGCACCAAGATGACCGCCACCACCCAGACCGGAAGCTCGGCCAGCACGGCGAGCATGACTAACGCCGCCCCGGTTAAGAGCTTGTCGGCGATGGGGTCGAGCAGAATGCCGAGATCGGTCACGAGGTTGCGACGACGAGCGAGCATGCCGTCGACGCCGTCGGTCGCGATCGCCACGATGAACAGCGCGGCGGCCGCGATGCGCAACGGTCCGTCGGCTCCCCCGTCGAGCACGAGCAGCACGACGAACACCGGTGCGAGCAGAATGCGCACCGCCGTGATGATGTTGGCAAGATTGCCGCTGCTCGCCGGGGTCTCGCCCGACCGCACGACGCGGCCGCGCATCGAGTAAAACCGATCGTTGCTGTCAGCCACTGAACTCTCCGGCTCATCGGCGGCTCTGCCCTGCTCGAGCATCAGTCGCGGTCGGTCAGCTTCCAGGCGTCTTCATCGGAGTCGCCCTCAGCCTCAGGATACCCCTCCGTCATGCGCCGGACGGGGTCGGAAGAAGCGCTGGGCGCGGCCGGAGCATCCTCGCCGCGCAGTCGCGCCAGCACGTCGGGCAGCTGGTCGGGGCTCACCAGCACGTCGCGCGCCTTCGAACCCTCAGAGGGGCCGACGATCTCGCGTGACTCGAGAAGATCCATGAGGCGTCCGGCCTTGGCGAAGCCCACGCGCAGCTTGCGCTGGAGCATCGACGTCGAGCCGAACTGGGTGCTGATGACGAGCTCGGCAGCCGCGAGCAGCACCTCAAGGTCATCCCCGATGTCGGCGTCGATCTCGCGCTTGGTCACCTCGGCGGCGACGTCTTCACGGTATTCCGGCTGAGCCTGCTTCTTGACGTGCTCGACGACCGCAGCGATCTCGGCTTCGGTCACCCACGCGCCCTGCACACGGATCGCCTTCGAGGCGCCCATCGGCAAGAAGAGCGCGTCGCCCTGACCGATGAGCTTGTCGGCACCCGGCTGATCGAGAATCACGCGGCTGTCGGTCATGCTCGACACCGCGAAGGCGAGACGGCTCGGCACGTTGGCCTTGATGAGGCCTGTGACGACATCGACGCTCGGCCGTTGCGTGGCGAGGACGAGGTGGATGCCCGACGCACGAGCCAGCTGCGTGATGCGCACGATCGAGTCTTCGACGTCGCGCGGGGCGACCATCATGAGGTCGGCGAGCTCGTCGACGACGACGAGCAGGTAGGGGTAGGGCTGCAACTGGCGCTTGCTGCCCTCGGGCAACTGAATCTCGTCGGCGAGCACCGCGCGGTTGAAGTCGTCGATGTGCCGAAAGCCGAACGACGCAAGGTCGTCGTAGCGCATGTCCATCTCTTTCACGACCCACTGCAGCGCTTCGGCCGCCTTCTTCGGGTTCGTGATGATGGGGGTGATGAGGTGCGGCACACCCTGATAGGCGGCGAGCTCGACGCGCTTGGGATCGACGAGCACCATGCGCACCTCGGCCGGCTTCGCCCGCATGAGCACGCTCGTGATCATCGCGGTGACGAAGCTCGACTTGCCCGAGCCGGTAGAGCCAGCGACGAGCAAGTGCGGCATCTTGGCGAGGTTGGCGACGAGGTAGCCGCCCTCGACGTCTTTGCCCACGCCGATCGTCATGGGGTGCAGCGCCTTAGCCGCGGCACTCGAGCGCAGCACGTCGCCGAGGCTCACAATCTCGCGGTCGATGTTCGGAATCTCGACGCCGATCGCGCTCTTGCCGGGAATCGGCGACAGAATGTTCACTTCGTTGCTCGCGACGGCCTACGAGATGTTCTTGGTCAGTGCCGTGAAGCGCTCGACCTTGACGCCCGGGCCGAGCTCGACCTCGTAGCGCGTGACGCTCGGGCCGCGGCTGAAACCGGTGACCCGGGCATCCACCTGAAACTGCTCGAGCACTTCGGTGATCGAGGCGACGACCGCGTCGTTCGCCGCCGACTTCGACTTGGGCGGGTCACCGGGCGCCAGGATCGAGGCCGCCGGCAGCCGGTACGGCCGACTCGATCGCGAGCCGCCGGGCGCGGCCGGTGGCTCATCGAACTCGCCGGCAGCACCCTTCTCGCTCGCCCGAGTCGTGAAACCGGGCAGCACGGCCGGGGCGACTCCCGTCGCTGGCGCGACGTCTCCCGTGAAGCGCTGCACCGCTTGCTCGGCCAGCTCGAGCTCGCGCTCGAGATCACCTGTGACGCTCTGGCGCACCGCCGGGTCGATGACGTCGGTCGGCTGGTCGCGCTCGACCGGGCTGTCGAACGCCGCCGACTCTCGAGTCGTCTTACCCTTGCGCCACCAGGGCATCGAGGTCGAGTCATCCATGTCGAGGCCGAGATCTGTCAGCGACCCGAATTCGACCGTCTCGGGCTCGCCCTTCTGCTTGGGTTCGCGCGGGGTGAGCTCGGCGCCGAACAGGTAGGCGTATAGCTCACGCAGACGGTCGCCGATGCGGTTCGGCGGAGTCTTGGTCATGATGAGCACCGAGAGGGCCGCGAGCAGCACGAGCAATGGCACCGCCACATAGACCGTGGCGAGCAGCAGCACTCCGCCGAGCACCCAGCCGACGATTCCGCCCGCCTGGGCGAGGGCGAGCGGCGGCAGTGCTGGCTGCGGCGCCCCGAACGCGACGTGGCAGAGGGCGCTCACGCTCGCGATCAGCAGGCCGAGCCCGATGCCGATGCGCGTGTTGTCGTGCACGCTCGCGGGATGCCGGAACAGCCACGCGGCGAAGACGATCATGATGACGGGCAGCGCGAACGACACGCGGCCGACGAGTCCGCCGAACGTGTAGGCGTTGAGTGCGACGGCCACGGGGTCGGCCATGAAGAACCACTCGACGAAAGCGCCGGCTATCGCCAGCACAACGACGAAGAACGGCACGCCGTCGCGCCGCTCATCTTTCGCGAGCGTCTCGCGACCCAGCACTCGGAACGCTGCTCCGGTCGCGTGAGCGAGGCCCATCCAGGCCGCCGTCAGCAAGCCGCTCTCGCGCTCCGGCGTAGCCGGCAACTTCTTTGTGGCCTGCGTGCGCGAGCGGCTCGGCGACGAGCTGGGGCGCGACGATGAGGCGCGCGAGCGCGACGACGATCGAGTGCTCGAGGCCATGCCCCTCACGGTACCCGCGTCAGGCGACTCGGGGCCGGGGCGACACGCACCCGAGCATCCGCCTAGCCGAAGTTGCAGCCCCCCACAGCGTTGCCACTCGCCGCCACCGTAAAGATGCCCAACGGGGGTGCCACCGCGTGGATGTACAACACCTGACCGTCAGGGATGCCCACCGAGTTCCAGTACTGATCCTGCTCGGTCGACGCTCGGGAGGCGACCTCCATTTGGAGAATGCCGTTCGGCGAACTGACAACGTAAATATCGGTCAAGCCCTCGTTGATGAGAACCGCGCTCGGATAAGCGGCGACAACGTCCGCCCGGTCGTCACCCAGCCTCACTCCCGCGTCGGTGGGAATGTCGTCGGTGTACAGATCGATGCGTGTGAGAACGCCCGTATCGTCAACGCCCACTCCGAAGGGCGTGCCGCTGCTCGTGGGCGACGCAGGAACCTCGTATGACGGGTCGATGAACCAGCCGCCCGCGAAAGGGTCGCCGGCGACGATTCCGAAAGCTTCTCCGGTCACCGCATCCGTGCAGCCGATCGGATCGAACGCCACGATGCTGAGCGCCGGATCCGTCTCGGGCGGTTGGCCGAGCGCGAGAGGGCCGAGGCCCTCAGTGCTCAACACCAGCTCTGCGAGCGCCGGACGGGTGGTCGGAGCGGTTGGCTCGGCGGAAACGGCGGGTGCTTCCGCCGAGCTGGAGGGAGTCGCCGTCGTCTCGGGGGCGGGCGGGGTCGTGCAGGCCGCGAGCACTGCGAGCATCGCGGCGCT
>JBBQKE010000005.1:0-15142 GCA_038326585.1 Actinomycetales bacterium
TCGCGGGCAGGGATGCCCCGGTCGCTGTCGACGGGTTCTTCTTCTCGGCCATCACATGCCCTTCGGGTAGTTGATGCGCAGAATGTGCACGGGCTCGACGAAGGCGTCGAGCCGAACGTAATTGTCGGCGCCCCAGCGGTAGCGCTCGCCGGTGATGAGGTCTTTCACGTCGAAGGTCGAGCCGGGTTCGAGTCCGAGAGCGTCGAGATCGAGGTGCACAGTGGTCTCGCGGGCCGAGTGCGGGTCGACGTTCGCGACGACGAGGATGCCGTCGGTGCGGCCGCTGCGCACGAAGCGCCCGGGCAGAACCTTCGAGTAGACGAGGATCGCCTCATCGTCGCTGCGGTGCACGGTGAGATTGCGCAGCTGCCTCAGCGAGGGATGCCGTGAGCGAATGGTGTTGAGAGTCGTGAGGTACGGCGCGATCGTCGTACCGGCCTTGTCGGCGGCGGCCCAATCGCGCGCTTTATATTCGTATTTCTCGTTGTCGATGTTCTCTTCGCTGCCCGGCCGAGCAACGTTCTCGATGAGCTCATAGCCGCTGTAGACGCCCCACGAGGGGCTCGCCGTGGCCGCGATCGCCGCGCGGATCTTGTAGGCCGGCACGCCGCCGAACTGCAGGTACTCGGTGAGAATGTCGGGAGTGTTGACGAAGAGGTTGGGGCGCAAGAAGGCGCTCGTTTCGTGGCTGAGCTCGTTCAGATACTGCTCGAGCTCGATCTTCGAATTGCGCCACGTGAAGTAGGTGTACGACTGCTGAAAGCCGACGGCGCCGAGCGACTGCATCATCGCCGGGCGAGTGAACGCCTCGGCGAAGAAGACGACGTCCGGGTGCTCGATCCGAACCTGCTCGAGCAGCCACTCCCAGAAGTGCAGTGGCTTGGTGTGCGGGTTGTCGACGCGGAAGATGCGCACTCCCCGCTCGATCCAGAGCAGCACGAGTTCGAGAATCTCGCGGCTGAGCCCCTCGAAGTCGTTGTCGAAGTTGAGTGGGTAGATGTCTTGGTACTTCTTGGGCGGGTTCTCGGCGTATTGGATCGAGCCGTCGGGCAGCGTCGTGAACCACTCCGGATGCGCGGCGACCCAGGGGTGGTCGGGGGCGCACTGCAGGGCGAGGTCGATCGCGATCTCCAGCCCGTTCTGAGCCGCAGCTGTCACGAAGGCCTCGAAGTCGGCAACGGTTCCGAGATCGGGGTGCACCGCCTCGTGCCCGCCCTCGGTCGAGCCGATCGCCCACGGGCTGCCCGGGTCGTTCGGGCCGGGCGTGAGCGTGTTGTTGGGCCCCTTGCGGTTAACACGCCCGATGGGGTGGATGGGCGGCAGATACAGCACGTCGAACCCCATCGCCGCAACGGCGGGCAGGCGCTTGGCGGCCGTCGCGAAGGTGCCGCTTTGCCACGAGCCGTCGCGCTTCTTCTTCGCTCCTTCTGAGCGGGGGAAGAACTCATACCAGCTGCCGACGGCGGCGCGGGTGCGCTCGACGCGCAGCACGAGCGGCTCGCTCTGCGTGTGCAGGCTGGTGGGCCGGTGTTCAGCGAGTGCGGCGGTCAGGCGGGCATCGGTGGCGACGGCCAGCCGAGCGGCAGGGGTGAGGGTCATCTTGCGCATCGCTGCTCGGGCGTCGGTCAGCACGGCGGCCGCGGGCGAGGCCTCGGCGTGGGCGATAGCGCGTTCGAGCAACTGAGCACCAGCAATGAGCATGAGCTCGACATCGACGCCAGCGGCGATCTTGACGGTCGCAGCGTGCAGCCAGGTCGCCCAGTCGTCGGCATACGCCTCGACGCACCAGCTCCAGTCGCCGGCCTGCTCGACCTGCACGTCGGCGTGCCATCGATCGGTACCGGGGCCACCCGGGCCCATCGGGTGGCGAGTCACGCTGCCGTCTGGCGCGGTGAGCACGAGGTCGGCGCCGATGAGGTCGTGACCTTCTCGGAAGACGGTGGCGCCGAAGGGCACCACTTCGCCGACGAACGCGGTGCTCGGCCAGCGATTCTCTGGCTGAATAGGGCTCAAGTGTCGAATCGGGATGCGCCCGATGCGGTGGGAAAAAGATGAACGCTGCGTCGAAGCCACGCTACGACCCTACGCCGCAGGCGATACGAGCGCGCGATGGTGATGTCATCTCGGCGGGGGTGTCCCCCTTGTGGAGGACAAAATGTACCCCGGGTGGGGTACGCGACTTTTTATCAAGACCTAGCGGGCGTGTATGCGCGCGCATACTCTTGCTAGAGAAGAGAGCAACCGCCGAGAGACCCGAACTCGGCGGCTTCTCGCTTCAGACCCACGGGTGTCACCCGAAAGACACCGTGAAACAGGACCGCGTCTCGCTCCCGTGCGAGGCCGGTCCTGTTCGTCGTGAGGAGCCGCCTTTCTGCGCGCGTTGCTGCGTTTTTCTGCGGGTGTGGCGGTGAGCCGTCAGAGATGTTCGAGCACGACTCTGGAACCGGTTGCGGAACCTGGCCCCGACGCGCCTAGAGTGGGAGGTCGGGGTGCCCCCACCCGCCCCACGTCAAGGAGTGATGACCGTGAAGGCGATCCGCCGCTTCACCGTGCGAACCGTTCTGCCCGAATCTCTGAACGCCGTGACGGCGCTCGCCGCGAACCTTCGTTGGTCGTGGCATGAGCCGACCAAGCAACTGTTCGCACGCATCGATCCCGAGCGGTGGGAAGACCTCGACCACGACCCGATCGCGTTGCTCGGTGCGGTAGAGCCCGCGCGACTCGACGAACTTGCGCACGATGCGCAGTTCATCGCCGACGCAGAGGCCCTGCGCGCTGATCTGACGGCCTACCTCGAGCAGCCGCGGTGGTACCAGCAGCTGAGCGACGCCCCACCACGCAGTGCCTCCTTCTCCCCGGAGTTCGGAATCGCCTCCGCGATTCCGCAGTACTCGGGCGGGCTCGGCATTCTCGCGGGCGACCACTTGAAGAGCGCGAGCGACCTCGGCGTGCCGCTCATTGGTGTCGGCCTGTTCTACAAAGCTGGCTACTTTCGCCAGGCGATCGACCGTGACGGCTGGCAGAAAGAGACCTACCCCGTCATCGATCCAGATGGCCTGCCCATGCAGATGCTGCGTGAGCCCGACGGCAGCGCCGTGCGCATTTCGCTGACACTGCCCGGTGGCGACGCGATGCACGCCCGCGTGTGGCAGATGACCGTAGGCCGCGTCGTGCTCCTGCTGCTCGACACCGACATTCACGACAACAGCGACGAGCTGCGGGGTGTCACCGACCGCCTCTACGGAGGCGGCGGCGAGCACCGCCTGCTGCAAGAGCTGTTGCTCGGTATCGGCGGTGTGCGTGCGATCAAGCGTTACGTCGACATCTCGCAAACGCCGGCTCCCGAGGTGTTTCACACGAACGAAGGCCATGCGGGGTTTCTCGGGCTCGAGCGCATCAGCGACCTCATCTCAGAGGGGCTCTCATTCGATGAGGCGCTGCAGGTCGTTCGTGCAGGAACCCTGTTCACGACTCACACGCCGGTGCCGGCCGGAATCGACCGGTTCGACGGCGAGCTCATCGAGCGTTATTTCTCGACGTCTCTGCTGCCAGGAGTGAGTGTGCCCGACGTGCTCGCGCTCGGCACCGAAGAGTACGAGGGCGGTGACTCGGCCGTGTTCAACATGGCGGTCATGGGTATGCGGCTCGCCCAGCGCGCCAACGGTGTCTCCCAACTGCACGGCGACGTCTCGCGCGGCATGTTCGGTGCCCTGTGGGAGGGCTTCGATCAAGACGACGTGCCGATCACCTCGGTGACGAACGGCGTGCACGCTCCGACGTGGACTGATCCGCTCATGGTCTCGCTCGCTAAGGACAAGCTCGGCACCTACGAGACCTCTTCGTGCGACTGGAATTCCGAGGCCGTCACCGACGCCGACCTGTGGGCCGTTCGCCGGGCGATGCGCGAGCAGCTCGTGCACGACGCGCGCGCGCGCACGGTCGCCGCCTGGGCTGAGCAGAACCCCGGCGTCGCGGCGCCGATCTGGATGACCGAGCTGCTCGACCCCGACGTTCTCACGATCGGCTTCGCTCGTCGGGTGCCGACCTACAAGCGCCTGACGCTCATGCTGCACGACCAAGACCGCCTCCGTGCTCTGCTGACTGACCCCGAGCGTCCGGTGCAGCTCGTGATCGCGGGCAAGTCGCACCCCGCCGATGACAGCGGCAAGGCGCTGATTCAGAAGCTCGTGCAGTTCGCGGCAGACCCCGAGGTTCGCCGACGCATCGTCTTCTTGCCCAACTACGACATCGGCATGGCTCGTGTGCTCTACCCGGGCACTGACATCTGGTTGAACAACCCGTTGCGTCCGCTCGAGGCGTGCGGAACATCCGGCATGAAAGCGGCGCTCAACGGCTCTCTCAACCTGTCGATCCTCGACGGGTGGTGGAACGAGTACTACGACGCCGAGAACGGCTGGGCGATTCCGACCGCCGACGCCGCGGGCGACGGAGCCGAGCGCGACAAGCTCGAGGCTGAGGCGATGTACGACCTCATCGAGCACCAGATCGCTCCGCGGTTCTACGACCACGATGCTGATGGGTTGCCGAAGCGTTGGCTGCAAAATATTCGCCACACCCTGGCGACGCTCTCACCCGAGCTGTCGGCAGACCGCATGGTGCGCGAGTATGTCGAGCGGCTCTACGTTCCGGCAGCGCACGCCGAGCGTGCGATCACCGACGACCGCTACCGGCCCGCCCGCGAGCTCGCGGCATGGAAGACGCGCGTTGCCCAGGAATGGCCGCACATCTCGGTCACCCACGTCGAGTCGGGCGGGGTGCAGTCGCCACAGGTGGGCGACGAGCTCACCGTGCGCGCTCACGTGCAGCTCGCAGGGTTGTCGGCCGACGATGTGCTGGTCGAGGTCGCATTCGGGCGCGCTCGCAACGGTGACGACCTGCTCGACGTGCGGCGACTGCCGCTTGAGCTCGCACACCACGAGTTGGGCCAACCGGCGATCTTCGCGGGCACTGTTCCGCTCGGGCGCTCGGGTTCGTTCGGCTACACGGTGCGCGTGACTCCGCGCCATGAACTGCTCGCCAACCCGGCCGAGCTCGGGCTGGTCGCCGTCGCGCACTGAAACTTCGCTGAGCGCTGCGGCCCTGAGCCGCGGTGCTCCGCGCGCGATGTCGGCGAGCTGGCCATTCGTGATGCTGAGCACGTCGTCGGGGGCAAGCTCGATGTCGAAACCGCGTCGCCCGCCCGACACGAAGATCGTGGGCCACAACAGCGCCGTCTCGTCGAGCACGGTGGGCAGCGGCGACTTCTGACCGATGGGCGATATGCCGCCGACGACGTATCCGGTCTTGCGCTCGGCCACAGCAGGGTCGGCCATGACGGCACGCTTAGCGTCGACGGTGGTGGCGAGAGCCTTGAGATCGAGCATCCCGGTCACCGGAACGATCGCGACGGTCAGCCGTCCGTCCGCCTCGGCGAGCAGCGTCTTGAAGACCCGATCGGGGTCGAGGTCGAGCGCAGTGGCCGCTTCGAGCCCGTAGTTCGTCGTGGCGGGGTCGTGCGTGTAGGTGTGGGCGACGAAACGGATGCCCGCGGCCGTCAGCGCGACCGTCGCGGGAGTCGACGGCCCGGCCTGCGGTGCCGACTTAGCCACGCGCCGCGCTCCGAGAGTCGCGGCCGCCGATGTCGCTAGCCATGCGCCCGCAGCAGCAGCATCGACGTCGGCCCGATGGTGAGCTTCTCGCCGGGGTAGTGGTCGGGCTCGACGTCGGAGATGTCGTCGTGCGAGCTGTCCCACAGCACCGTGTAGCCCTCAACCCCCTCGTGCGCGGGCAGCATTACCTCGACTCCCACTTCGAGGCCGTGCACGATCAGCAGAATGCGGTTGAAGTCTTCGAACTCGGGCGTGGAGGCCGCGAGATACTGCAGCGTGCGTTCGTCCGGCGAATCCCAGTCCTCCATGGTCATGGCTTCGCCGTCTTTGTTGTACCAGTCCATTTGCGTCGCGTTCGGCACGGTCTCGCCCCAGCGGCCGTAGCGCAGCGGTCGCAGCGCCGGGTTCTCGCGCCGCAACTGCAACAGTTTGCGCGCGACGCGAAAGAGGTCTTCTTGCCACCCCTCGTGATGCCAGTCGAGCCACGTCAGCTCGCTGTCGTGGCAGTAGGCGTTGTTGTTGCCGCGCTGGCTGCGGCCGATCTCGTCGCCCGCGGTGATCATGGGCATGCCGGCGCTCAGTAGCAGCGTGCCCATGATGTTGCGCATGGCCTTGCGCCGCACCCGGGTGATCGTGGAATCGTCGGTGAGCCCTTCGACGCCGTGGTTGAACGACCGGTTGTTGTCGGTGCCGTCGCGGTTGTCTTCTCCGTTGCCGAGGTTGTGCTTCGCGTTGTACGCCACCAGATCAGCCATGGTGAAGCCGTCGTGGGCGGTGATGAAGTTGACGCTCGCGAGCGGCCCCCGCTCAGCGGCGAAGACGTGCGCGCTGCCGGTGATGCGGCGGGCAAGCGAGCCGATGCCCTCCGTCGCCGTGCCACTCGCACGGTCAGAGCCGATGTCGGTGAGCCAGAAGGCGCGCGCCCGGTCGCGGAATCCGTCGTTCCACTCGTGGTAGCCGGCGGGAAACCTGCCGACCTGCCAGCCGCCCATGCCGATATCCCACGGCTCCGAGATCATCTTGACGCCCTGCAGGGCCGGGTCGTCGAGAATCGCTCTCAGCAGCGGATGCTCGGGGTCGAACTCGGCGTTCGCATCGCGACCGAGCGTGGCCATGAGGTCGAAGCGAAACCCATCGATCTGCACCTCGTTGGCCCAGTACCGCAGCGAGTCGAGCACCAGTCGCTGCGCCGCGGGTAACGAGAAGTCGACCGTGTTGCCGCACCCCGTGGTGTCGATGTAGTCGCCGTCGGGCGTGTGCCGGTAGTAGCTGGCGTTGTCGATGCCGCGGAAAGACGTCGTCGGGCCTTCCGGCCCCTCCTCGGCCGTGTGGTTGTAGACCACGTCGAGCACGACTTCGAGGCCAGCCTCGTGCAGCAGTTTGATCATGCCCTTGAACTCGCGCAGCACCGCGCCCGTGCCGCCGAACTGCGCACCGCGCGTGGCATACGCGGCATGGGGCGTGAAGAAGTTGAGGGTGTTGTAGCCCCAGTAGTTGATGAGCCCCTGCCCCTGCAACCGCTGCTCGCTCACGAACTGATCCACCGGCAACAGTTCGATCGTCGTGATGCCGAGGTCTTTCAGGTACGCGATCGTGGCGGGGTGAGCGAGGCCCGCATAGGTGCCGCGCAGGTCATCGGGCAGTTCAGGGGCCAGCTTCGTGAGCCCCTTGACGTGCGTCTCGTAGAGCACCGTGTGGTCGAGGGGGATACGCGGCTTCTGCGCACCGCCCCAGTCAAAAGTTTCGTCTTGCACGTACGCGCGCCAGTCACCGTCTGACGTACGAGAGAGGCCCCGCGCATAGGGGTCGAGAAGCAGTCGCTCCGGGTCGTAGGCGTGGGTCGTGCCGCGCGGGCCGTCGACGCGCAGCGCATAGCGAGTGCCGGGAGTCAGGGCCCGAGTCGTCGTGCGCCACACGCCGAACCGGTTGCGCTTGAGTTCGTAGGTCGTGCTGATCCACGTGGGGTCGTCGTCGGCGAAGAGGCAGAGCTGCATCGAGGTTGCGTTCTCGCTCCAGATGCGAAGTTCGCCGCCGCGCGATGTTTGGCGCACCCCCAGGTGCCCGAGCGCATCCATTGAGGCCATGCGTCTTAGGCTAGGTCAACCGCGAGCGAGCCCCGTTCACCGCCGCGTCGTTGGCCACTTGCCCTGGTCCCCCGTCGAGAGGAGGCACGCGTGATCTATCTCGACCACGCCGCCACCTCGCCCATGCCGGCGATCGTACGAGAGGCCTACCTCGCAGCGCTCGAGCTTGAGGGCAACCCTTCGTCGATCCACTCGGCCGGTCAACGGGCGCGGGCGATGGTCGATGACGCCCGCGTGCGCATCGCGGCGACTCTGGGCGTCGAGGCGATCGAGCTCACGTTCACGGGCGGCGGCACCGAGGCCGTGAACCTCGCAGTCAAGGGGATGTTCTGGTCGCGCAACGCGGAGGCGTCGAGTTCTCGCGGCACGACTGCTGCCGTATTGCCGGCATCGCGGTCGCGACCGCGCATCCTCGTGCCGCGCGCCGAGCACCACGCCACGCTCGACGCCGTCGAGTGGCTCGCACAGCACGAAGGGGCCGAGCTGGCCTGGGTCGAGGTCGATGAACTCGGGGCGCTCTCGCTCGACAGCCTCGCGCAGGCGCTCGGCGACGGCTCTGACGTGGCGCTGCTCACGATGCTCGCGGCGAACAACGAGGTCGGCACGCTGCAGCCGGTCGCGCAGGCTGCGGCGCTCGCCGCCGCCGTCGGCGTGCCGGTGCACGTCGACGCGATCGCGGCCTACGGGCAGGTGCGGCTCGATCCGCTGCCGCACGGGGTGTCGGCCGTCTCGATCTCGGCGCACAAGGTCGGCGGCCCCGTCGGAGTCGGAGCACTTGTCCTGCGCCGCACGGCCGAGGTCGTGCCGCTGCTGCACGGCGGCTCGCAGCAGCGTGGGCGGTCGGGCACCATGGACGCCCCCGGCACCGCGGCCTTCGCCGTGGCGGCCGAGCTTGCGTACGCCGAGCTCGATACCCGTGCGGCGCACAAGCGCGCGTTGCGCGAGCGGCTCGCGGCGGGTATCCGCGACATGGTGCCTCAGGCGGTGCTCAGCGGGGCGGCTGGCGTCGTGGCGCGCGTGACGGTGGGCCGAGGTGACCGCGACCCGCGCGGCGCTGACGGTACTGCCGCTAGCGCCGCTGAAATCGACGCACTCGCCCTGCCCGGCACGCTGCACTTCACCGTTCCCGGTGCCGAGGGCGACTCGTTGCTCATGCTGCTCGATGCTTCGGGTTTCGCCCTCTCGACCGGATCGGCTTGTCAGGCCGGGGTGCCCGAGCCGTCGCACGTGCTGCTGGCGATGGGCCTCAGTGAGGCGGATGCTCGCGGCGCCCTGCGCGTCACCCTCGGCCCGGCGAACACGGTCGACGAGATCGACGCGCTGCTCGCCGCGCTCCCCGCCGCGGTCGAGCGCGCGCAGTCGGCAGGTCTTGCGGCGCGCACCCCGCGCCTCGGTCGCTAGTCTTCTGCGCCACTCTGCCGGCCTCCGCGCCGAGGGCGCTGGTCTCGCGTCCTGGCGAACGCTTGTTGAGCATCCACCCGGCGGCGCCGCGTACCCTAGAAGCATGCGAGTTCTGGCAGCGATGAGCGGCGGCGTCGACAGCGCCGTGGCGACTGCGCGCGCCGTGGATGCCGGCCACGACGTCGTCGGCGTGCACCTGGCACTCAGTCGCATGCCCGGAACCCTGCGCACCGGCAGCCGCGGCTGCTGCACGATCGAAGATAGTCTCGATGCGCGGCGTGCGGCCGAGAAGCTCGGCATTCCGTTCTACGTGTGGGATTTCAGCGAGCGTTTTCGCGCCGACGTCGTCGACGATTTCATCGCCGAGTACGCCGCGGGTCGCACTCCGAACCCCTGCATGCGTTGCAACGAGCACATCA
Organism: Actinomycetales bacterium; assembly: GCA_038326585.1. Lineage (GTDB taxonomy): Bacteria > Actinomycetota > Actinomycetes > Actinomycetales > Microbacteriaceae > Microcella. The sequence continues at coordinate 9,514 of JBBQKE010000005.1, forward strand.
AATTCGCGGCGGTGCTCGAGAAGGCCCTGGCCCTCGGCTTCGACGCCGTCGCGACCGGCCACTACGCGCACATCGTCACCGACGCCGAGGGCAATCGTGAGTTGCATCGTGCATCCGACGAGGCCAAAGACCAGTCGTACGTGCTCGGCGTGCTCACGACCGAGCAACTGGCGCACTCGATGTTTCCGCTCGGCACGACGCCGTCGAAGGCCGTCGTGCGGGCTGAGGCCGCCGCGCGCGGGCTGACGGTCGCGCAGAAACCCGACAGCCACGACATCTGCTTCATTCCCGACGGCGACACCCGCGGCTGGCTCGCCGACCGCATCGAGCCGGCCGAAGGTGCCATCGTCGACCGTTCCGGTGCCACGGTGGGCTCGCACGACGGGGCGACGAGCTTCACGGTCGGTCAGCGTCGCGGGCTCAACCTCGGCGTGCCCGCGCCCGATGGTCGCCCGCGCTTCGTGCTCGAGGTGCGTCCGCGCACGAACGAGGTCGTCGTGGGCCCGCGCGAGGCACTCGCGATCGCCGAGCTCGCCGGGCGCCGCTTCACCTGGGCGGGCCTCGATCCGGTCGCGAGCGGCATCACGAGCGCCGCCGCCGACCCCGATGCTCCGGATGCCCTCCTCCCGTTCGAGTGCCACGTGCAGGTTCGGGCGCACGCCGACCCGGTGCCGGCCGTCGCTCGCGTGCTCGCTGCGCCGGCCGAGGTCGACGGCTCGGATGCGCCCGCGGGTCGCACTCACGAGCTCGTCGTCGAGATCAGCGAACCGCTGCTCGGTGTCGCGCCCGGCCAGACGGCCGTGATCTATGTCGGCACGCGCGTGCTCGGTCAGTGCACGATCGACCGCACCGTGGCCGCCGACCTCGTCGCGGCTGAGTAATGTCGACCCCGCTCACCGCTCTCTAGACTGGCGCCGTGACCGCCGAGCTGCTGCGCCTGCACGACGTGCCGGGCGCGCGGCCGGGCGCGACACCCTCTGACTTCTGGCCGCGCCTCACCGCGGCGACAGCGCACCTCGACCCGCCGCTCGGCGTCATCGATCGCGCGGCGTTCGCGTTCAACGCCGCCGACCTCCTTCGTCGAGCCGGGGGAGTGCCGATCAGGGTGGCGAGCAAGTCGATTCGGGTGCGCGGCCTGCTCGAGGCCGTGCTCGCCCACCCCGGCTTCGTGGGAGTGCTCGCCTACACGCTGCCCGAAGCGCTGTGGCTCGCCGACCCGAGTGGCGCGAGCGATCGCGCACGCAGCGGCACGGGCGCGGGCGGCAGCGAGGGTTCCGGCATCGACGACGTCGTGCTGGGCTACCCCACGACCGATCGCGCGGCCCTCGCGCGGCTCGCAGCCGACGAGCAGCTGGCCGCGCGCGTGACACTCATGATCGACGACGTCGCCCACCTCGATCTGATCGACTCGGTCATCGCGCCGGGCGCGAGGCCGAGCATCCGCATCGCGCTCGCGCTCGACGCGAGCAGGCGCGGCCCGCTCGGCCACCTCGGCGTGAGGCGCAGCCCGCTGCACGAGCCCGAGCACCTCGCCGCCCTCGCTCGCACAGTCACCGAGCGCCCCGGATTCACCCTCGTCGGCGTCATGGCCTACGAAGCCCAGATCGCGGGCCTCGGCGACGCGCCCCCGGGTCGGCCCGTGCGGGGGGCGCTCGTGCGCGGTATTCAGCGTCGATCGCGGGCCGAGCTCGCCGACCGTCGCGGCCGCGCCGTCACCGCCGTGCGCGCGATCGCCGACGGTGCGGGCACCCCGCTACAGTTCGTGAACGGCGGCGGCACCGGCTCGCTCGAGTCGACGGCCGCCGACCCCAGCGTCACCGAGCTCGCCGCCGGCAGCGGGCTCATGGGTCCGCATCTTTTCGACACCTACCGCGGCTTCACTCCCGCGCCCGCGGCGGCGTTCGCACTGCCGGTCGTGCGGCGTCCAACGGACGACATCGCCACGCTGCTCGGCGGCGGCTGGATCGCGAGCGGGCCGCCGGCCGTCGATCGCCTCCCGCAGGTGTCCTGGCCCGAAGGCCTGCGGATGCTCAGCGCCGAAGCCGCGGGAGAAGTGCAGACTCCTCTGCGCGGGCCGGCCGCCCGCACGCTGCACGTCGGCGACCGGGTCTGGCTGCGCCACACCAAAGCCGGAGAGCTCGCCGAGCACCTCGACTCCTTCCACGTCGTGGACGGCGACCGCGTGACGGGCGAGCTGCCGACCTATCGCGGCGAAGGAAAGGTGTTCCTGTGACGCGTGAGCCCGCGAGTGTGCCCGCGGCCCCGGCGGGTGATTACCCTTCCGGCACCACCTCTGAGGCCGGCGCCCCGCAACCACCCGCGCGGCGCACACGCGCCGCGCGCCCGTGGCGCAACTGGGCCCGCACCGAGCAGGTCACGCCCGCGCGCGTCGAGCGCCCGACGAGCCCCGATGAGGTCGTCGACGCGATCGCGCGGGCGCGCATCGACGGGCTGCCGGTCAAGGCGATCGGCTCGGGCCACTCGTTCACGGGCATCGCCGTGGCTCCGGGCGTGCAGCTTGACTTGACCGATCTCGCGGGCGCGACCCAGATCGACGCGACGACCGGGCTCGTCACCCTCGCGGCCGGCACGAGGCTGCATGCGGCCTCCGCGATGCTGCACGAGCACGGCCTCGCCTTCGAGAACCTCGGCGACATCGACGTGCAGTCCATCTCGGGCGCGGTCAGCACGGGAACCCACGGCACCGGTCGCGCGTTTGGCGGCCTCGCCACACAACTCCGAAGAGTCACGCTCGCCACCGCCGACGGCCGCCTGCTGCCGATCAGCAACACCGAGAACGCCGAGCTCTGGGCCGCCGCGCGCCTCGGGCTCGGAGCCCTCGGAGTGCTCGTCGACCTCACCGTGCAGACGGTTCCGGCGTTCGTGTTGGCGGCAGACGAGCATCCCGAACCCCTTGATGCCGTGCTCGACGACTGGCCGAACCGCTCTGCGCAGGCCGACCATGTCGAGTTCTACTGGTTTCCGCACACGAAGCTCGCGCTCACGCGCAACAACACCCGGCTGCCGGCCGACGCGCCGCGCCAGCCCGTGGGCCCCGTCAAGCGCTGGCTCGATGACGAGCTGCTCGGCAACGGGCTGTACGAGTTGCTGTGCCGCATCGGCTCGATCGCTCCGGGCACGGTGCCGGCGTTCAACCGGCTCGCGAGCGGAGTCGCCTTCAACCGCAGCCTCGCCGACTACTCGCCCCGGGTCTTCGCGACCGAGCGCAAGGTGCGCTTTCGCGAGCTCGAGTACTCGGTGCCGCTCGACGCTGTTGCGCCGGCAATGCGCGAGCTCGAGTGGGTGATCGACCAGCGCAGCTGGCGCATCTCGTTTCCGGTCGAGGTGCGTGCGACGGCCGCCGACGACGTGTGGCTCTCGACCGCGTACGGGCGCGAGAGCAGTTACATCGCCGTGCATCGCTACATTCGGGATGACCACCGCGAGTACCTCGCCGCCGCCGAGGCGATCTTGCGCGCGCACGACGGTCGCCCGCACTGGGGCAAGCTGCACAGCCGCGCCGCCGCCGACCTGCGGCCGGCGTACCCGCGCTTCGACGACTTTCTGGCCGTGCGCGACCGCCTCGACCCGGGCCGCATGTTCAGCAACCCCTACCTCGACCGCGTCCTCGGCCCCTGAGCCCCTCCTGCGTCCGTGAGCGCCCGGGCACGCGTGTCACACATCACGGAGTTTCGCACCAGCCACGGTTGATGAGTGCGCGATTGTGGCGGTCACGCGTCCGAATCTCCGTGATTCGTCACAGGCGGCGAGGTCGGGGGGCGCTCGTAGACTGTGCGCGTGGCTGAGACCCCTGAACGCAGCGGAGACGAACGCAGCGTGGATGCCCGCGGTGTTGATGACCTCAGCCGCGACGAGGCCCGCACCGAGGTCGAAGCGCTCACGACTCGCATTCTCGAGCTACGCGACGCCTACTACTCGCGCGACACCGTGCTCGACGACGATGCGACCTACGACGCGATGGTGCGTCGGCTCGAACTGATCGAGCATGTGTTCCCCGAGCTGCAGAGCCAAGACTCACCGACGCAGACCGTGGGCGGCCGCGCCGAGACCACTCTGTTCGCTCCGGTCGAGCACGCCGAGCGCATGCTGAGTCTCGACAACGTCTTCAGCGCCGATGAGTTCGCCGAGTGGGCCGCGAAGGTCGAGCGCGACGCGGGCCGACCCGTGCGCTGGTTGTGCGAGCTGAAGATCGACGGGCTGGCCCTCAACCTGCGCTACGAGCGCGGGCTGCTCGTGACGGCGGCCACGCGCGGCGACGGACGCGTGGGCGAAGACGTCACGCAGAACGTGCTGCAGCTGATGGGCATCCCGCAACGACTCAGCGGCACGACGGCCGAGCTGCCCGACCTCGTCGAGGTGCGCGGCGAGGTCTTCATTCCGAAAGCGGCATTCGACGAGCTCAACGCCCTGCAGCGCGGGGCGGGTGAGCGCGAGTTCGCGAACCCCCGCAACGCCGCGAGCGGCAGCCTGCGTCAGAAGGCCGAGGGCAAGAACGACGACCAGCTCGCGCGCATGCGTGATCGCCTCAGCCGCCTGCGGATGCTCGTGCACGGTATCGGCGCCTGGCCGAACCCGCCCGTCACCGCGCAGAGCGAGGTCTACGGCCTGCTCGAGCGCTGGGGTCTGCCGATCAGCAGCCACTTCCGCGTGCACGACAGCACGACCAGCGCCGTTGAGTTCATCGCCTTCCACGGCGAGCACCGGCACGCCGTCGAGCACGAGATCGACGGCGTCGTCGTCAAAGTCGACGAGCTCGAGTTGCACGCCGAGCTCGGCGCGACGAGTCGCGCCCCGCGCTGGGCGATCGCCTACAAGTACCCGCCCGAGCAGGTCAACACCAAGCTTCTCGACATCGTGGTGAGCGTCGGCCGCACGGGTCGCGCCACACCCTTCGCCGTCATGGAGAAGGTGCGCGTCGCCGGCAGCGAGGTGCGCCAAGCCACTCTGCACAATCAAGACGTTGTGAAGGCGAAGGGCGTGCTCATCGGCGACACGGTCGTGCTGCGCAAGGCGGGCGATGTGATTCCCGAAGTGCTCGGCCCTGTCGTCGAGCTGCGCGACGGCACCGAGCGCGCCTTCGTCATGCCAACCCATTGCCCCGAGTGCGGCACCGAGCTGCGCCCGGCCAAAGAGGGCGACGTCGACCTGCGCTGCCCCAACGCGCGCAGCTGCCCCGCGCAGGTGCGCGGGCGCGTCGAGCACATCGGCAGTCGTGGGGGGCTCGACATCGAGGCACTCGGCGAAGTGAGCGCGGCCGCGCTGACGCAACCCGATGTGCCGAGCCTCCCGCCCCTCGAGACCGAGGCGGGCCTGTTCGCGCTGACGATCGACGACCTGTTGCCGATCGAGGTCGTGGTGACGGATGCCGAGACCGGGCTGCCCAAACTCGAGGCCGACGGCTCCGAGCGTCGGCGCTCGCCGTTCCGGCGCAACCCCACGGGCCCCGAGAAGAAGCTCGGGCTGGAGGGCGCGCAACCCAGTGCTGCGGCCCTGACCCTGCTCGACGAGCTCGAGAAGGCGAAGACTAAGCCGCTGTGGCGTCTGCTCGTCTCGCTCAACATTCGGCATGTGGGGCCGGTGGCCGCGCGCGCGCGCGCCGACAGGGTCG
>JBBQKE010000006.1:0-14930 GCA_038326585.1 Actinomycetales bacterium
CAGCAGATTCCCACGCGCAACGCCCCACCGCGGCTCCGCCGCTAGGCTCCTGGCCATGAGCACCGTGACCCTGCCCCGCTGGCACTGGGGCGATGCGCTGGCCCCCCGACGGGCGCTGCTCGTGCACGGGCTGGGGTCATCCGCTCAGACCACGTGGCGGCTCAGCGAGGGCCTCGCCGAGCTCGGGTGGTCGGCCACGGCCGTCGATCTGCGGGGGCACGGCGACGCGCCGCGGGCATCCCGCTATCGCATCGACGACATCGCGGCAGACCTGCTCGGTACGCGTCCTGACGGAGATCGCGCGTGGGATCTCGTCGTCGGGCACTCGATCGGCGCGGCCGCCGCGTTGCAGGCGGCGGGCACCGACACCGACTGGACCAGGCGGCTCATGCTGCTCGACCCCGCGCTCGTGCTCGACGAGCCGGCGCGGCAGGCCGTGCTCGCCAGCCAGCTCGCCAACTTCGACGGCGCGACCGTGGCGAGCATCGCCGAGCAGTTTCCGCACTGGCACCCGCTCGACGTCGAGTTCAGGGTGCTGGCGGTCAAGGCTGCCTCGCGCTTCGCCCTCGAACGCATGGTGCTCGACAACGACGACTGGGATGTCACGGCCTTCGTGCCGCACGTCGCCGCGCCCACACTGGTGATCGCCGCCGACCCCGACCACGGCGCGATGTTCGTCGGCGAGCACGCGGAAAGCGTGCTCGAAATGAATTATCGACTTGAACAGGTCGTCATTCCCGGAGCCGGGCACAGCGTGCACCGCGATGCCCCCGACGCGACGCTGCAGCACCTTCGCGACTGGCTGAGTGCCGCCGAGACGCCCTAGCGTCAGCGCTTCCAGTAGCCCTTCAGCACGGCGCGCTCGACGTCGATGCCCCACTCTGCGAGAACAGCGCGTCCCGGCGCGACGATCGACTGCTCGCCGCACGCGAAGACGAATCGCTCGAGCGGGTCGGTAGGCGCCGGCACCGCACGCAGTGCTTCTACCAGCGCGGCGCTGGGGCACGCATCGTCAGGGTTCAGGATGCTCACGCGCACTCCAGCGGGCACCTCGAGGTCGAGCGCCGCGAGGTCGAAGCGCGTCTCGAGCAGCAGGTGGCCGGTGTTCGCGGGGCCGAGCATCCGGAGGTAGCGGCGTACAGCGGGCAGTGCGCTGTCGTCGCCAGCGAGCACCACCTCGCCGGGTTCGCCAGACAACACGACCGATCCCTTGGGCCCCATCATGACCGCGGGCGACCCCAGCGGTGCTCGCGCCGCCCACGCGCCGATCAGCCCGACCTCGAAGCCCGACTCACCGTGAACGAGCACGTCGAAGTCGATCCAGCCGTCCTCAACCGAGTGCTCGACGACGGTCTCGGTACGGGATTCGCCGAGCGAGTTGCCCGAGTCGTCGAGCTCGACCGGCCCGCCAGCCGCACCGCCGACGACGACGCGCACGTGGTCGCCGCCACCGGGTGCGATGAATCCCGTGAGCTCGCCCGGCTGCGACTCGACGAGCCGCACGCGCACGTAGCAGTCAGCACCCGCGGCAACGATCAGCGACCGCGACTCGAGCGTCAGGTGTCGCGTCGCCGGCGGAAACGGGTAGCGCGTGAGCGCGTAGGGCACCTCTGCGCCGCCGCTTGCTACCAGCGCTCGTGCACCGCGGCGCGGAACCGGCGATCGTAGAGCTCGACGACTGCCGCGTGGAACTCGGCACCGAGATCGGCCACCTCACCGGCGGCAGCGTTCGCACGCGCCTGCTCGGGCGACCGGGCGCCCGGGATCACCGTGCTCACGCCGGGCAGGTGCGCGAGCCAGGCGAGCGCGGCGGTCGCCGGTTTGAGGCCATGCTCAGCGGCGAGCGCCGAGAACTCTTGTGCCGCCTCGACGCCGGTCTCGAAGTCGACGCCCGCGAAGGTCTCGCCCTGATCGAAGTGCGAACCATCGCGGTTGTAGGTGCGGTGGTCGTTCTCGGCGAAGGTGGTGTCTTTCGCGTACTTGCCGCTCAGCAGACCCGAGGCGAGGGGCACACGCGCGATGATGCCGACGCCCGCCGCGATCGCGGCTGGCAGCACCTCGTCGAGCGGCTTGAGGCGGAACGCGTTGAACACGATCTGCACGCTCGCCACGTTCGGGCGCGCGATGGCCGTGAGAGCCTCGGCCGAGGTCTCGACACTCACGCCGTAGTGGCGCATCTTGCCCTCGGCGACGAGCTGGTCGAGATCGTCGTACACGCGGTCGATCGAGTACACCGGCCTGGGCGGGCAGTGCAGCTGCACGAGGTCAAGTGTCTCGACGCCGAGGTTGACCAGGCTGCGCTCGGTCCACTCGCGAAAGTTCTCGGTCGAGTAGTTCTCGGGCACCTGCGGCAGGCGTCGACCGATCTTGGTGGCGACGAACACGTTCGCATTTGAGTGCTGCTTCAAGTACTGGCCGATCAGCTGCTCGCTGCGGCCATCACCGTAGACGTCGGCGGTGTCGAACAGCGTGACGCCCGACTCGACGGCCGCGTCGAGCACGGCGTGGGCATCCGCCTCGCTGACGTCACCCCAGTCGGCGCCGAGCTGCCAGGTTCCGAGACCGATGGACGAGACGGTGGCGCCGGTGCGGCCGAGCTGTGCAGTCTTCATGATGTCAGCCTATTCGCCGCGGGTGACCGCCTCGTGCGGTGCCTCGTGCTCGACGATGACTTTCGCGACTGCCGCCGCGAGGGTGGGGCGGATGATGTGCGCGACGCGCGAGACCCGGTGCGATCGCACGTGCCGCAGCTGCTCGACGAGCGCGATGCCCCCGGGGGCGAGAAAGGGGTCGAGTGCGCCGTAGACCACGTCGACCGGCACGCGCACTCGCGAGACGTCGGCGAGCGTCGTCTGCGACTCGACCGCGTTCTTCAGTGAGAGCATGAACGGCTCCCAATTCTTTTCCGTGAGCTCAAGCACGTTCTTGATCGGCGCGACGGCGGCGAGCGCCGCCGCAGTGCGCTGTGTGAAGCTCGCGTTCGTGCGCAGAAACTCATAGAGCGAGAAGTAGGCACCCATGTTGGCGCGGTCGAGACGATCGCCGAGCACCGCGGGTGGCAGATAGATCGGCGGGCTGACGAGCACCAGTCGAGCCAGCCCACGGCGGTGCGTCGCTGAGTAGCGAGCGGCGATCAGGCTGCCGAGCGAGTGGCCGATGAGAATGAATGGCTCGCGCAGGTTGAGAGAGCGGATCGTGCGATCGAGCGCCGCCACGTGCTCGCGCAGCGTGTAGGTCGCATCCGGTGGCGCGGGCGAGTCACCGAAGCCGAGGATGTCGATGGTGATGCACCGGTGCGTGGGTTCGAGCAGGGGCACGAGGTGGTGAAAGGTCACTGACGACGAAGCGATGCCGTGGATCATCACGACGACCGGCCCGCTGCCGGTATCACCCGCAACGTTCAGTAGCGGGGCATCCCGTCGCCGCCACCAGTCGGATAAGCCCATGCTCGAATTATCGCGGACGTGTGCAAGAGGCGTCCAAGAATGTCGACAGCCAAAGCCCGCGGGCATGAGAAAGGGGGGCCGGCACAGGCCGACCCCCCAGTCCTTCGCGTCCACCCCTAGTCGCGTAGGAATAGAAGAAACATAGCCAGCCCACGTTGGCAGTGCCGGGCTTCCCCACCTTCCCTCTGACTACTCATAGCGAGCTATCAGGTCACGATCGCATTTCGGCCGAAAACGTTGGGTGGTGTGTCGCGCCGGCGCAGGTCTAGCGTGAGCGCCATGACCACACGACAGCGACTTTTGACCATCCCGGCCCTCGCCCTCGCGGCCGTTCTGCTGAGCGGCTGCGCCGCGATGTCGAGCGTCGAAACGAGTGACAGCTTGCCCGACGACGGCGGTTTCGATGCAGGAGCCCCCTCCCTCGGCGGCGACGGTGAGTTCGTCTCCGAGGAGTCGGCCGACCGCGCCGACGACCGCTCGGTCATTACGACGGGCTATCTGTATGTGACGGTGGATGCTCCGCTCGAGTCGGCCGCCGAAGCCGCCGCGATCACCGAGGCCGCCGGCGGCCGAGTCGATGGTCGGCAAGAGTTCGCCCCTCAGGGCAATGACGCCGGAGGCGCAGAACTGACCCTCCGCATCCCCGCCGAACGGCTCACGGCGACCCTTGATCGGCTCAAAGAGCTCGGCGACGTCGAAGAGCTGCAGCTCAGCGCGTCAGACGTCACGCGCGAGGTGCAAGACATCGACGCTCGCGTGACGGCCCTGCGCTCGTCGATCACGCGCCTGCTCGCACTGCAAGATTCGGCGGCGACGGTCGAAGACCTCATTACGCTCGAGACCGCGATCAGCGACCGTCAGGCCGAGCTCGAGAGCCTCGAGGCGCAGCAGCGATTCCTCGCCGATCAGGTCGGCCTCTCGACGATCACTCTCGTACTCGGCTCGCGCGACGTCGCTCCAGTGACCGAGCCCGACACCTTCGTCTCGGGGCTGGTCACCGGATGGGAAGCGCTCGTCGCCTTCGGCTCGGGGCTGCTCGTACTGCTCGGCGTGCTGATTCCGTGGCTCGTGCTGCTCGGCCTGCTCGGCCTGCTCGGCCTGCTGATCGTGCGGCGCGCGCGTCGTCGTCCGACCGCGACCAGCGAGACGCAAGCCGCCAGCGACGACGCCTAGCGGCTCAGCCCTGGGCGGCCTCGACCACCGTGAGGAGCGGGGCATAGAGCGGATGCTCGCGCGCGATGCCCATCACGGTCTCGACCACCTGCGGGGCAGGCCGAGTGCTGAGCACCTCGGCCAACTCAGTGCTCTCGGGGTCGTCGTCGACCCTGAACTGCAAAGCCGCACCGACGGCGGCGAGTAGGCCGGAGGGCGTCGTGCCGTGCTCGGCAAGAGCCGCGGCGGGCGACATGAAGCGCTCGTCGCGCGAAAGCTTGCGCAACGGCTGGCGGCCGACGCGCGTGACGGGGTCGGCGAGCGCGGCATTGGCAAATCGGCTGAGCGCCGTTTCGCGGTAGGCGTCTTGCACCTCGACCGCGAAGCCGTGGCGCATCACGAGAAGCTGCGAAGTCTCGCGCAGTGCGGCCTCGACACCCGCGCGAACGGCGGGGTCGGCGACAGCCTCGTGCACGAACTCGAATCCGGCCGCGCGACCCAGGTAGGCGCACGTCGCGTGCCCGGTGTTGACGGTGAAGAGCTTGCGCTCGATCGAGGGGGCCAAATCATCGACGAAGTGCGCGCCCGGGATGCTCGGAACAGCATCACCGAACGGCCCCGCCTCGATCGCCCATTCGCAGAAGGGCTCGACGCGCACGTCGAGGCCGTCGGCCGGGTCGGCAGTGGGCACGATGCGGTCGACCGCCGTGTTGGCGAAGATGGCGCGCTCGAGCGCCTCGGGGGCGTCGGCGAGTGATGTGGCGATCTCGGCGCGGAGAAGGTCGGTGGCCTGGAGGGCGTTCTCGCACGCCATGACAATGAGGGGCGCAGCTTCCGCGGCCCTCGCGCGCAGCGCGTCGGCGATGACGGGGGCGATGAAGCGCAGCACGGTCGGCCCGACCGCGGTCGTCGCGATGTCCGCCGTCGCAACAGCGTCGACCGCGCCATCTCGATCAGCGGCGCTGTCGATCGCCGTGAACCCGGTGACCGTGTGCTGACGGCCGCCGGGGCCAATCTCGATGACCTGGTAACTGTCGGCGGCCTCGATGGCCGCGATGAGGGGCGCGTTCACATCGACGAAGACCAGATCGTGCCCAGCCTCGTGCAGCAGCAGACCGATGAAGCCGCGGCCGATGTTGCCGGCGCCGAAGTGGACGGCGGTCATGCCGCGTCGTTGACGTCACCCAGCAGATCGAGCACCTGCTGGGGCGACTCGGCCGCGAGCAGTTGCTCGACGGCCGAGTCGTCGCTGAAGACCAGCGCGAGCGACGACAGCACGGCCATGTGACCGCCGTCTTTGCCCGCAATGGCGGCCACGACGCGAACGGGGTTGCCATCCCAGTCGATGGGCTCGTCGTATCGCACGACCGTCATGGCCGAAGCGAGAATCTGCTCTTTGGCCTCGTTGGTGCCGTGCGGAATAGCGAGCCCGTTGCCCATAAAAGTCGAGACCAGGGATTCACGCTCTCGCATAGCCGCCTCGTAGTCGGTCGTCACGGCCCCGGCTGCCTCGAGCAGGCGGGCCGATTCGGCGATCGCCTCATCTCGAGTGCGGGCGCTGCCGTTCAGAACGATTCGGTCGGTGGTCAATACGGTGGTAGTCACGTGAATCCCTGGCCTTTCGCTACTCGAACTCGATCAGCTCTGCTGAGCCTTGATGTGCTCCACGACCATGCCGTACTGCGGGCTGTTCATGAAGTTCTCGACCGAGACGTGCTCCGCGTTCGGAGCCTGGCTCTCGGCCCGAGCCGTGAGGTCTTGGTGAGTGATCACCAAGTCTGCCGTCTCATCGAGGTTCGCGATCGACTTGTTGGTGACGGTCACACCCTCAACCCCGGCATCTTTGAGCATCTTGCGCAGCACGGTGGCTCCCATGGCGCTCGAGCCCATACCGGCATCGCAGGCGAAGACCACGGTCGAGATCTTCGTCGTGGTCGCCGTCGCGCCGAGCAGGTCGCCGACGCGGCTGTCGCCGCCCTTGAGGGTGCTGTTCTGCGACACCGCGTTGTTGAAGCCGTCAGCACCCGCCTCGAGGGCCTCGAGGTCGCGCTTGCGGCTCGCCCGCAGGATGAGAGCGGCGACGAGGAACGTCACGCCAGCCGAGAGAATCACCGACAGGATCACGCCGAGGTAGCTGTCGTTTGCCGTCTGGATCAGCACCGCGAAGATGCTTCCCGGCGACGCAGGCGCCCGCAGACCCGACTCGAAGATCAGGTTGGTCGTGATGCCCGTCATGCCGCCCGCGATCATCGCGACGATGAGCACCGGCTTCATGAGCACGTAGGGGAAGTAGATCTCGTGGATGCCGCCCAGGAAGTGGATGATGATGGCACCCGGGGCGGTCGCGCGAGCGATACCGACACCGAAGAACGCGAACGCCGCCAGCAGGCCCAATCCGGGGCCGGGGTTGGCCTCGAGCAAGAACAGGATCGACTTGCCCTCTTCAGCAGCCTGCTGAATGCCCAGCGGGGTCAACACGCCCTGATTGATGGCGTTGTTGAGGAACAGCACCTTGCCGGGCTCGATGACGAGGCTTGCGAGGGGCAGCAGTCCGGTTTCGGTGAGGAACTTCGCCCCGGCTCCGAGCGCGTCACTGATGACGGTGAAGATGGGCGAAAGGCCGAAGAAGGCGCCGATCGCGAGACCGAAGCCGAGAATGCCGGCCGAGAAGTTGTCCACGAGCATCTCGAAGCCGGCGCGAATCTTGCCGGCCCAGAGGGCGTCGATTTTCTTCATGAGCCAGGCGGCGAGTGGGCCGACGATCATCGCGCCCAAGAACATCGGCACCTCGGTGCCGACGATGACGCCCATGGTCGCGATCGAGGCGACTACGCCACCGCGCGTGCCGTAGACCATGCGGCCACCGGTGTTCGCGATGAGCAGCGGGAGCAAGAAGATGATCATCGGCCCCACGAGGGTCTCGAGGGTCGCGTTCGGAGTCCAGCCGGTGGGGATGAAGAACGCGGTGATGAAGCCCCACGCGATGAAGGCCGCGATGTTGGGCATGATCATGCCGCTGAGGAAGGTTCCGAATCGTTGAACCCGAACTCTCGCTCCTGCGCGAGGTGGTGACGTCGTCGTCATGGGAATCGCTCCTTGGTTGTGTTGGGGTGATGCGGTTAGTGAGGGGTGGGTGATGCGTCGAGCACCGCCTGGCGGGCGGCTTCGGCGCTCTCGGCCGACACAGCGAGTGCGGCGAGTCTGCGGGCGTCGTCGAGGGTGTGCAGGGCCAGTTCGGCCCGCACATCGGCGCTCGCGGTGGATGACCTGGTGAGGCTCGTGGCGCCGCGGCCCACGAGCACGACGGCCAGCAGCGGGTCGGCCGCGGCTTCGCCGCAGATACCGACCGGCACGTCGTGCGCGGCACCGGCGGCTCCGACCGTTTCGATGAGGCGCAGCACCGCGGGGTGCCACGGGTTCTGCAGGTTCGCCACCGTGCCGAGCATGCGGTCAGCGGCGAACACATACTGAGTCAGGTCGTTCGTGCCGATGCTCATGAAGTCGACGCGCGGTGCGACGTGATCGGCGAGGATGGCGCACGACGGCACCTCGACCATGACGCCGGCGACCTCGATGCCGAGATCGTGCGCGAGGTCGCAGAAGTACTGCGCCTCGGCGGCGGTCGACACCATCGGTGCCATGACCTGCACGAGGGCTTCTGAGTCGGCCGTCGCCCGGGCGAGTGCCGTGAGCTGTTCGCGCAGCACGTGCTCGTGCGCAGCGAGAGCCCGCAGACCGCGCCGACCGAGCGCAGGGTTCTCTTCGCCTGAGTCGGTGAGAAAAGCCAGGGGCTTGTCGGCGCCGGCATCGAGCACGCGCACGACGACCTTCTGCCCGGAGAAGTGTGCGAACACCTCGCGGTAGGTCTCGGCCTGGCTCTCGACGCTCGGCGCCTTCTCGGCCCCGAGGAAGAGCACCTCGGTGCGGAACAGTCCCACGCCCTCCGCGCCGCGCGCGGCGGCCTCGCGCGCCGAGTCGACTGAGCCGATGTTGGCGAGCAGCGGCACAGCGTGGCCGTCGGCGAGCCGACCGGGGCCCGAGCTCTGCGCGCGAATCGCCTCGAGAGTCTGCGTGCGCTGCAGCGCGAGATCGATGCGCTCTTGCGGTGGGTCGAGCTCAACGGTGCCGTTCTCGGCGTCGACCAGCACGATGTCGCCGTCGTGCAACGAACTCGCCTCGGCAGCTCCGACCACGGCGGTGATGCCCTTCTCGCGGGCGAGAATCGCAGTGTGCGAGGTGGGGCCGCCGTCGGTCGTCACGAGCGCGAGCACGAAGTCGAGGTCGAGCGTGGCCGTGTCGGCGGGTGCCAGGTCGCGCGCCACGAGCACGAAAGGCTGAGGCGAATCGGGCACCCCCGGTGCCGGCAGACCCTGCAGGTGAGCGATCGCGCGGCGGGCCACATCGTCGAGGTCTCCGGCACGCTCGCCGAGGTAGCCCCCCATGCCGACGAGCATCTCGCGGAAGGTCGCCATGGCCGCGTGCACGGCGAACTCGGCCGTGGCACCATCGTCGGTGCGGTGCTTGACATCGGCCGACAGCGCGGGGTCTTCGGCCATCATCGCGAGAGCATCCAGCACCTCGGCGGCCGTGCCGCCCGCCCTCTCGCCGCGTTCCCGCAGCTGCGTTGCGGTCGCCGCGAGCGACGTGGTCGCGCGTGCGAATTCAGCCTCGGGCTCAAGCCCGCTCGGCGTCTCAGCCGGATCGGCAACAGGCTCGGGCATGCGCAGAACGGGGCCGACGGTGGTCCCCCGGCCGATACCGACGCCGTAGATCACCTGTCTGCTCGTCTCCACACTGCTCATGCGTCGTGGTCTTTCTCGAGAAAGGCGGCGAGCGACTCGAGCACCGTGTCTGCGTTGTCTCCGTCGACGCGCAGCACGACCTCGTCGCCGTGCTCGATGCCCAGCGAGATAACGCCCAGAATGCTCGCCGCGTTGACCTTGCGCTCACCCTTCTGCACCTCGACTGTGCAGCCCGAGTCGGTCACGGCCTTCACGAAATGCGCGGCCGGTCGAGCGTGCAAGCCGTTCGTCGATGCGACAGAGAGCGTGCGTTCAGCCATGAGGAGCTTCTTTCTTCGAGTCGAGGTGCGACGAGACGGGCGGGAGAGAGTCGAGGGCGAGCAAGAGCGTGAGTGCCTGTCGAGCGGCAAGGGTGTGGTCGTCAGAGTCGAGCAGGTGTGCGAGAGCGGCAGATCCGCCAAGCGTGTTCTGCACCCCCGCAAACCCGTCACCCAGGTGGTGCCCGACGAACACGATCGACACCTCGCCGACACGGGCCGCCAACTGGTCAGCGGCCAGCGGTTCGATCTGCCAGTCGAGGTCGTGCGCCGCGACCTGCGCCCGAAGGGTTCGGGCCAGAAATGTGCTCGCGACACCGGCCGCGCAGACGATCACGGCCGTTCGGGTCATGATCGCCTCCTTGCGGTCAGTCTGGATTCGTGGCTCAGCCACGGGGCGTGCAGTTTCGCGGTGGTGCTGTTCACTCTGTGGCACGCCGCGCGGCGACACCACTAGACCTGTTTCCGACCCTGCGGAAACCCGCGTGCGCGACCCCCTCGTCTACAGTGACAAGCACCATGGCCGACAAATACGGGCGGATGCTCGAGCTGCTGTTCCAGGCAGACGACTGGGTCACGGCAACCGAGCTCGCCGAGCAGCTCGGGGTGACGACGCGCTCGGTGCGTAGCTACGTGGCGGCCGCGAAGTCGGCCGCGCATCCGCGCGCGATCGTGACGGCGTCGACGGCGGGTTATCTGCTCAACCGCGAGCAGTACGGCGAGTTTCTCGACGAGAGCCGCGAACGCGCCGCTGGCACTACAGAGACACCGCAAGACCGGGTGCACCACCTCGTGCGACGACTGACCGAATCGCAGCTCGGCATCGATGTGCACGAGCTCGCCGACAGCCTGTTCGTGAGCGAGTCGACGATCGAGGCCGATCTGCGCAAGGTCAAAGTGCTCGTCGAGGCGGCGAGCGCCACGCTCGAGCGGCGCGGCAGCGTCGTGCGCCTCACCGGCAGTGAGGGCGCGCGCCGACGGCTTCTCAGCAGCCTCGTGCAGAGCGAGAGCACGCAGGGCATGCTCGAGCTCGAGTCGATCGAGAGCGAGTTCGAGCTGGGCGGGCTCGGCGCCTTCAAGACAGAGCTCATTGACGCGCTCGACGGCGCCGGGTTCTTCATCAACGAGTACGGCATCGACGCCGTGATTCTGCACGTGGCTATCGCCGTCGACCGCGCAAGCCGAGACCAGCACTTGCCCGACAACGAGTCGACCTCGGTGCCCGATCGCCACCAGCCGATCGTGCAGATTCTCGACCGGCTTACGCGCGAACACTTCTCTGTCGACCTGACGCTCGCCGACACTGACTACTTGGCGCGCCTGCTAATCACACGGGTCATCGCCCCCGGAAACGGCCCGGCCGGCGAGACCGTGGTCGACAGCGACGACGTGGCGACTGTGCGGCGCATTGTCGATCTGGTGCTTGAAGAGTACGTCGTCGACTTTCGCGACGAGGCGTTCATCACTCGTTTGGCGATCCACCTCGGCAACCTCGTGGCGCGGGCCCGTGAGAACGCCCACACCCGCAACCCGCTGACGCGCTCGATCAAGAGCTCGTATCCGCTCATCTTCGACATTGCCGTCTACATCGCCTCGATCGTGCAGAAAGAACGCGACATCACGGTCGACGACGATGAGATCTCGTACATCGCGCTGCACCTCGGCTCGCACCTCGAGCGCGTCTCGCGCCGCGAAGAACGGGTCTCGTGCACGATCGTGTGCCCGAGCTACTACGACCTGCACGCGATTCTGCGCACGCGCATCGAGCGCGAGCTCGGCAGCGAGGTGAGCGTCGAGTTCGTGGTGACCCGCACCGACATCGATCCGCGCGAACTCACTAGCGACATCGTGATCTCGACGATCCCGACCACCTCGGCACGCGATGGGGTCGTGGTCGTGCAGCCATTCTTAACCGATGACGATATCGACGCCATTCGCACCGCCGCCTCGCGCGTGCGCCGCCAACGCCGCCGCACGCGCATCGCCGACGAGTTGCTCGAGTACTTCGACGAGGCGCTGTTCTTCTCGCCGCCGCCGGGCAACGACCCCGAGTCGATCATTCGCGGACTCGGGGCCGCACTCGTCGACGCCGGAATCGCCGACGACGACTACGTCGAGGCCGCCCTGGAGCGCGAGCGCATGTCGTCGACCGCCTTCACCGAGACCCTCGCCGTTCCCCACGCCATGGGCCTCACGGCCGAGCGCACGGCGATCGCCATCGCCCTCTCGCCAACCCCGATCGCGTGGGGGGATGCCCGCGTCTCGGTCATCGCCTTCATCGCCTTCAGTGCCGAAGGTCGGGCACGCTTCCAGCCGTTGTTCGATCAGTTCGTCGACGTCTTCGCGAACCGTCGCGATGTGACCGAGCTCGTGCGCGATTCCACCGACTTCGCAGCATTCATCGAGCAGCTCGCCCAACTGCTCGAGCGCGGCTGAGGCCGAGCGGCTACTCGTACACCTTCACGACGAACCAGCTCGCCGGGTCGCCCTCGTCGCGCACGTCGAACACGCAGCTGCGCCCGTCGTCAGCCGTCGCCTGAAACCGCCAGCCCGTGCACGTGCGGGGGGCGTGCTCGAGGGCACGAGCATCCACATCGAGACGGCGCCACCACGAGACCGGCTCGGTGATCACGGTCGGTCGATCAGTGACGCGCCACCCGGTGCCCGCCCAGACGAGTCGCAGCGGGCGGCCATGCTCGTCGGCCCAGAGCATCGCGAGCGGATCGATCTCAGCGTCGCGCGCGCCGAGCTGAGCAGTCGGGGCAGAGGGTTCGGCAGAGCGGTGAGCAGGTGCCGGCACGGCAGTCTCGCCTTCACAGGTCGCGCGCGCTCCGGCCCGGCACTTAGCTGATGGGGATCAGTCGAACATACGTTCGAGCGCCGACACTACCCCGTCTCGGCGCGACACGCCAGGGGGTGCGGTGTCGGGCTAGCCTCGACTCATGCCGCTGACCGGAGAATACGCACCCAGCACGTCGCAGTGGGCCCGTGAGCAGGCCGAGCTCTATGAGCGCACGAACGGTATCGAGGGCAACGACCTGCGCGGTCGCCCGATCATAGTGCTGACTACGCTCGGCGCCAAGACGGGCAAGCTGCGCAAGACGGCACTGATGCGGGTCGAGCACGAGGGTTCGTACGCCGTCATCGCCTCGATGGGCGGCGCGCCCCAGAACCCGGTGTGGCACCACAATCTGACCGCGCATCCGCTGTGCGAATTGCACGACATGGCGTCGAAGCTCGACTACCGTGCTCGCCTCGTCGAGGGCGACGAGCGTGCGGTGTGGTGGGAACGCGCGTGCGCGGTGTGGCCCGACTACGCGCAGTATCAACTCAAGACCGAACGGCAGATTCCTGTCTGGGTGCTCGAGGCGGTCTAGTCGCCGTGGCGCTGTAGCAGGTCTTCTGCTGCGACCCAGGCGAGCATCGCGCACTTCACGCGCGCGACGAACTTTGAGACCCCGCTGAGCGCAGCCGCATCGCCGAAGGTCGCCTCATCGAGCGGAATCGTTCCGCGCGAGCGCAACGCCTCGCGAAACTCGTGGATGAGCGCGGCGAACTCGTCCGGAGTCCACGACCAGCCGTCGTCGGTCGACTCCTTCGCGAGCGTCGAGAGCAGCGAGGCGCTCGCCTGCGAGATCGAGCATCCCGATCCCTCCCACGCGATGCCCGTGACGCGGTCGCCCGCAGCATTCCAGCGCAGGGCGAGTGTGATCTCGTCGCCGCACACCGGGTTGCGCTGGTGACTCGTCTCGTCGCCCGCCACGAGCCCCACCCCGTGCGGGTGCTTCGAGTGGTCGAGAATAATCTGCTGGTAGAGCTGTTCGAGACCGCTCACGACTGCTCTCCCTCACTGAGCCCGAAGAAGGGCCGGATGCTCGCGACGGCCTCAACCGCCCGATCGAGCTCGGACTCAGTCGTGTAGAGCCCGGCGCTGATGCGCAGGCTCGCCGTGACGCCGAAGCGCCGGTGCAGCGGTTGGGCGCAGTGGTGACCCACGCGTGCGGCGATGCCGACCTCGTCGAGCACTTGCCCCGCATCGTGTGCGTGCACGCCGTCGACAACGATGCTCGCGAGGGCGACTCGAGGCTCGGGGCTGCCGACGCCGAGCACTCGCACGTCGGGTACGGCCGCGAGCCCACTGAGCAGCCGCGCGGCCAGCACGTGCTCGGTGGCGGCAATGCGATCGATGCCCACCTCCTGCACGAAGCGGATGGCCGCCGCGAGCCCGATCGCCTGCGCGATGCGCGGGGTGCCGGGTTCGAAGCGCTGCGGAGAAGGCAGGTACTCGGCCTTCTCCATCGTGACGGTCGTGATCATCGAGCCGCCGTAGAGAAACGGCGGCAGCGCGTCGAGCAGCGCCGCCCGGCCGTAGAGCACGCCGATGCCCGTGGGGCCGTAGAGCTTGTGGCCGCTGAAGACGGCGAGGTCGACGTCGAGCTCGCGCGGGCGCAACGGCAGGTGCGGGGCCGACTGGCACGCGTCGAGCACAACAAGCGCGCCAGCTGCGCGGGCGAGCGGCACGAGCAGGTCGAGCGGCGTCACCGCACCGGTCACGTTCGAGACGTGCGTGATGGCGAGCACGCGCGTGCGGACGCCGATGATCTGCGCCGCCGCGTCGAGGTCGAGCGCCCCGTCGTCCAGCACGGGGATGAAGCGCAGGGTCGCGCCCGTGCGGGCCGCGAGCTCTTGCCACGGAATGAGGTTGGCGTGATGCTCGAGCTCGGTGACGACAATCTCGTCCCCAGGCTTCAGCGCGTACTCGGCCGCACCAGCACCCGCCCCGGCGCCTCGGCCGATGCTGGCGTTACCGAGCGCGTAGGCGACAAGGTTGAGCGCCTCGGTGGCGTGGCTCGTGAAGACGACTTCGTTCTCGTCGACGCCGAGGAAGGCGGCGACTGTCTGGCGAGCATCCTCATAGAGCTCTGTCGCCTCGCCAGCGAGAGTGTGAGCGCCGCGATGCACGGCCGCATTCGACTCGCGGTAAAACGCGCTCTCGGCCTCGATCACGACGTCGGGCTTCTGCGCCGTCGCAGCTGAGTCGAGGTACACCAGCGGATGCCCGTTGACCTCGCGCGCCAGAATCGGGAACCGCGCGCGAATGCCCTCGACCTCACCGGCCGTCAGGGGCGCGGCGGTCGAGGGGGCAGTCAGCAGCGCGTCGGTCACCCCACCAGGGTATTGCGTCGCGCTCGGCACCCACTGGCGGCGATCGCATTGCGCCAGACGACCCAGCTCTTGAGACTTCAACCGATGCGGAAGTTCACGACCGAAAT
>JBBQKE010000007.1:0-14579 GCA_038326585.1 Actinomycetales bacterium
GTTGCCGTGCCGGCCGAGGCGGGCGGGGTCGGTGCCCGCGGCGAGCGCGACCGCGAGCTCTCCGCCGCTGGCGACGTCGATGTTGAGGCCTGCCGCGGTCATCCAGCGGGCGACCTCTGCGCTCAGGAACGCCTTGCCCGCGTAGTAGACGGTCGCGGTCGTGCCGTGGCGCTCGGCGGCCGTGCGGAACGCGCTGAGGGTGCGGGATGCCCGGTCGCGGGCATCCGCTTCATCGACGACGTAGAGCGGTGTGCCGTGCTGGGCCGCGAGGTCGAGGGCCGAGGCTCCCCCAATGCTGAGTACCCCCGACTCGTCGCGCCGCGCCGTTGCCGGCCACAACTGCGGCGCGAGATCGTGCGCGTCGGCGGGATCGCCGAGCCACGACGGAGCGAGCGGATGAACGGACACGAGCACCTCACGGGGGTCTGCAGCAGAGTGAGGCGAGCGAACCCGGATTGGTCCCTGAAGCCGTTTCCAGTGTACCGACGGTGAATCGGGACTCTCGACCCTGGTTGAGAGGCGGATAGCGCGGCAGATTGGCATCGGCGGGTTCGCCCTCGAGCCGGCCGAAGGGCGGTAGCCATGACCGAGCCGATGCGGGTGCAGTTCTGGGGTGGCGTGGGCACCGTGACGGGGTCGCGCACGATCGTCGAGGTCGATGATCGACGGATTCTCGTCGACTGCGGCCTTTTTCAGGGCTACAAGCAGTTGCGGCTTCGCAATCGCACACCTTTTCCGGTGCCGCCCAACAGCATCGACGCTGTCGTTCTCACCCACGCGCACCTCGATCACACCGGCTCTCTGCCGGCGCTCGTGCGCGACGGCTTTCACGGCCCGGTGTTCTGCACACCCGGCACCGCGCAGTTGCTCGGGCTACTGCTGCCCGACTCGGGCTATCTGCAAGAAGAAGAGGCTCGCTTCGCCCGACGCAAGAAGTATTCGAAGCACGAGCAACCCACGCCGCTCTACACGGTTGCCGACGCCGAGCGGGCGCTCGAATCGCTTGTGCCTCGGCCTTTCGACACCGATATCGACCTCTCAGCCGGCCACGCGGGCGCCGACCTCGTGGCGCGGTTCGTCGCAGCGGGGCACATTCTCGGTGCAGCCCAAGTGCGCCTGACGAGCCGCGGTCGCACGATTCACTTCTCGGGCGACCTGGGTCGAGACGATGACGCGCTCATGCATGGCCCGACACCCCTTGAGCCGGCCAACCTCGTCATCGCCGAGTCGACCTACGGTGACCGCCAGCACCCCGAGGCGAACCCCGAAGACGAGCTCGGTGAGGTGATCGCGCGCGTGGTCGGCCGGGGCGGTGTCGTCATCATTCCCGCTTTCGCGGTCGGTCGAGCACAAGCACTGCTGCTGCATCTTGCCCGCCTTCGACGCAAGAATGCGATTCCGTCCGTTCCGATCTACCTCAACAGCCCCATGGCGGTCGATGCCACGGCGCTCTATCGCGCCTACCCCGCAGAGCACAACATCGATGAGCACGACTACGCAGAGATGTACGCGACCGCCACCATGGTGAGCACGGTCGACGATTCCAAACTGCTGAATCTGCGGGGCGGCCCCATGATCATCATTTCGGCGAGCGGGATGCTCACGGGAGGCCGAGTGCTGCACCACATTGCGGCCTACGGTGATGACCCGCGGAACGCAATTCTGCTGACCGGCTATCAGGCCCCCGGCACCAGGGGTGGAACGCTCGCGGCGGGCGCCGACGAGTTGCGCATCTTCGGGCGCGACGTGCCGATCCGAGCCGAGGTCGTGCAGCTGCAGAGCATGTCGGCACACGCGGATGCCAACGGCATTCTGCGCTGGCTGAAACCCGGCGTCACCCCCGGTATGCGGGTCGCTCTGAACCACGGCGAACCCGGCTCAGCTGATGCCTTGAGACTGCGCCTCGAGAGGGAATTGGGTGTCAGCGTGATCGTGGCCGAGCAAGGCCAGCAGCTCGACGTGTGATCGCCGAGGCAGCTGAACTGGTCTATGGGCAGGTGCCGCGCGTCGAGAACCCTTCGCCGCCCAGGGCAACATCTTCTGCCGTGAAGACGACGAGCATCTGGGTGTCTCCGACCTGCACCGCCGAAAGAGCGAGCGCCTCGGGCAGATACTGCGCCACGCACACGCGCTGCGTCGCCAGCAGCGGCTCGACGAGCCCGCCGAACTGATTCTGCAAGTCGCTCGCTTCGATGCGCTGATCGTTGATGACGAGACTGGTCGGGCTGAACGCCAACTGCCCGTTCTCGACGGTGGGTGTGACGCCGACCCCGATCTCGAACGAGACCCCGAAGATCTCGAAGCCCGTCTGAAACTGAACCTCGCGGTTGTCGAGTTGCACGTCGGTCACGACAATCCCCGAGAAGAAGCCGGCGAGCGCCGCCACATCGACCTCAGCCACGCGATACACCGCGCTGAGGGAGTCGGTCGGCTGTGCAGAGTCGAGCGGAGTGCCGGTCGCGCGCAGAGAGAGGTCGCCCACCAGGTCTCCGAAGGCCACGCGCTCGACCTCGATCTGCACGGCTTCGAGTTCGCCGCCCATGGCCTGCCACAGCACGGGCGGGCCTTCGATCGTGACGTCGACCGGATGCTCGGGCTCGAGTGCGAGCGCCTGTCGAACCTGATCGGTGATGATCGCGGTGGCCTGCTGCCGCGCGAGTGACTCGGCGATCACGGCGACGATACCGAGCACGACGACAATGCCCAGCAGGACGAGCCCGACGATGAGCCCCGTGCGGCGGCGCTTCGGGGCCGGAGCCTCGACATAGACGGTCGCCTGCTGCTCGTCGGTCATAACTACATCCTCTCGGGGGCCGAGACGCCGATGAGCGTCAGGCCGTTGCGCAGAACCTGACCGGCCGCGTCGCTCAGCCAGAGCCGTGCGCTGTGCACGAGCTGCACGGGCTCGTCGCCTTGCGGGGCGACCCTGCAGGTGTCGTACCAGCGGTGGTACGACGCCGCGAGCTCTTCGAGATAGCGCGCGACGCGATGCGGCTCGCGCAGCGTCGCCGCTTGCGCGACGATGCGCGGAAACTCTGCCAGCGCACCGAGCAACACGCTCTCGGTCTCGTTGGCAAGCTCTTCGGCGGCGAACTGGTCACGGGTGATACCCGCGGCCGCAGCGTTGCGGGCAACCTGATGCGTGCGCGCGTGGGCATATTGCACATAGAACACGGGGTTGTCGTTCGTGCGCTTCTGCAGCAGTTCAGGATCAAGCGTGAGCGGCGAGTCCGCCGGGTAGCGCGCGAGAGAGTAGCGCAGAGCATCGGTGCCGAGCCACGCGCGCAGGTCATTGAGCTCGATGATGTTTCCCGCACGCTTGCTGAGGCGAGCGCCGTTGATGCTGACCAGCTGACCGATAAGCACCTCGATGTCGCGATCGGGGTCGTCTCCGGCCGCTCCGGCGAGCGCCTTGAGTCGGTGAACATAACCGTGGTGATCGGCGCCGAGCAGGTAGATCGTGTGCCCGAAGCCGCGATCACGCTTCGAGAGGTAATAGGCGGCGTCGGCCGCGAAGTAGGTGTAGACACCGTTGCCGCGCTTGATCACCCGGTCTTTGTCGTCACCGAAGTCGGTTGTGCGCACCCAGATGGCGTCATCGAGGTCGAAGACATGGCCCTGCGCACGCAATCGGTCGACTGCTTGATCGATCGGGCTGGTGTGCGCGCCAGAGGGCTCGTGCAGCTGCCGTTCGCTAAACCAGACATCGAAGTGCACGTTGAACGCCGCGAGCGATTCGCGAATCTCGCCGAGCTGCCAGCCGTATGCGAGCTCTCGGGCGATCTCGACCGCCTGCGCGCGCGGCATCGTCGCCAGATCAGGATGCTCGGCGAGTGCCCGCTCGCCCAAGTCAGCGATGTACTGCCCCGGGTAACCGTTCTCGGGCGCCGGTTCACCGAGCGCCGCAGCCAGCACCGATTCGCCGAAGAGGTTCATCTGCGCGCCGGCGTCGTTGATGTAGAACTCGCTCGCCACCTCAGCGCCGCTGGCCTTGAGCACCCGCGCGAGCGAGTCGCCGAGCGCGGCCCATCGGGTGTGACCGATGTGCAGCGGGCCGGTCGGGTTGGCCGACACGAACTCGAGATTGATGGTCTGCCCGGCGAGCGCGTCAGTGTGGCCGTAGTTGTCGCCGGCCTCGACGATCGTGCGCGCCAGTTCGCCCGCCGCGCCGGCCTCCAAGCGGATGTTGAGGAACCCGGGCCCGGCCACGTCGACCGCGGCGACCCCCTCGATGGCGAGGATGCCCGGCACGAGCTCCGCAGCGAGCTCCCGCGGGGGCATCCCGATCGCCTTGGCGTTCTTGAGCGCGACAGACGTGGCCCAGTCACCGTGATCCCGGTTGCGCGGGCGCTCGAGCGCGATGTCGGCAACCGTCAGAGCCCCGGCCGCAGCCGCGTCGCGTCGCTCTACCGCGCTGACGACGACGGTGAGCAGAGCGGCGGCGAGCTGGTCGGGATTCACGATGATTTAGCCTACCGGCGGCACGCTGTGCGGCTTGCGCGGCACATCGTCGCTCAGCCGAGGTGAACGAGAGCGGTGGGCTGCTCGACAGCGGGTTCGTCAGACTCGGCTGTGACGGTGATGCGAATGAGTTCGAGCGCAGAACCGTCGTTGGCGAGAAAGGCGGTGTCGGCGGCATCGCGCCCGGTCGCGATGCGCACCATGGTCTCGCGCGGCGCGAGACCGGTCGCGTCGAGCACAACCCACTCGTCGTCGACCGCCGCTTCGACCACGGCGTGAAAGTCCATGGGCTCGAGCTGCGGGGCGTACGCCGAGACGATGCGCGCTGGAAGGTCGGTGGCGCGCAGCACGCCCGCGAGCACGTGCGCGAAGTCGCGGCAGACTCCCTGCCCGGTCGCGAGCACCTCAGGCAGGCCGTCGGTGGGCTGGGTCGAGCCGACGACATAGTCGAGGTGTTCAGCGACCCAGTCGCGCGCCGTGAGCACGCGGTCGCGCTCGGGCAATTCCGCCAGCCGCTCGATGATGGCCGGGTCGATCAAGAGCCCGTGCAGGTCGTCGCTCTGCACGTAGCGGCTGGGGCGCACGTAGAGCACGCGATCAAGAGGCTCGACCGCATGATCGTGCGCACGGCCTGTGACCGTGGCGGCGTAGCGCACACTCAAGATGCCCGCATCGACCTGCGACGTGTGCCAGCGCGTGCCGCCCGGGCCGTCAACCTCGGTCAGCGCGAGCGACTCGTCATTGAGGCGCACGTCGAGCTGCTCATCGATCGTGAGACCCGCACTATGGGCGACCGCCACCGCGAGCACGATGGCAGTCGGCTCGCCCAACGATGCGTCGAGTTCGCACGAGACTCGACGGCTGCTGGATGACATGCCGTCAGCCTGACACGTGGCGGCGGTGCTGGCGAGACCTTGCTGACGAGACCCGCTAGGCTGAGCGAGCCTCCGTAGCTCAGGGGATAGAGCATCAGTTTCCGGTACTGAGGGTCGCAGGTTCGAATCCTGTCGGGGGCGCCCTGTATTCACTGGCTGCGCCACCGCTCCTGCGGCGCAGCGTCCGCTACCGCGGCACGAGCGCGGTCGCGCCGCTCCGCGGGCTCGGCTCGGGATGCTCGGGCCGCTCTGTCTTCCTGGTGCGCCACCGCTCCTGCGGCGCAGCGTCCGCTACCGCGGCACGAGCGCGGTCGTCGCACCGTTTGCGACACTGCACACTGCAATTGTCATGCGACGTGTCCGAATCAGTGCGAGTTATTCGATTCCGCTCGCATGCTCACCATCCGGCGGTCGGGCCATGGTTTGCAGAGCCGTTGATACCCAGTCTCAGCGTGCCGCGATCAGAGGTGATCTCGAGAACGGGTCTGCGCAAGATTCGAGTCTTTCGCAACGTCCAGCGGCCTTGTTGGTACGCGATCGCGTAGGAGAAATAGAATTCGAGATACTCACGCACGTCGTCAGGCCGAGCCCTATCGTCAGTTCGCCCGGTGAGAAAGCCTCCCGGCACCTCGAGCTCGAACCAGTTGAGCCCCGGTGTAGACAATGTCACCACCTTGCCGGCGTCTGTCAGGGCGGTGAGCGTGAGGTATGCGTAAGTGCCGCGTCCTGAGCCACGAATTCCCGTGTGAACGTCGAACCCTGTCGTCGACGCACCAAGCTCCTCAAGCACGGCGCGAGCTTCTTCGATTCTCACTCTGTCCTCCCTGCCGCGTGGTTCGTACGACGACTATTGGCCGCGGTTGGTGTGGCGCACGTGCTTGGGCGCGCGCCCGCCGAGGAACGACCGCGCGGGGTCGACGATGAAGCGTGTGCGCAGCGCTTGACGGCCGATGAGCATCCGGAATCCCATCGCGTCGCGGTTCGTCAGCGTGACTTCTGCCGCGAACTCCTCACCGAGCATTGCGATGTCGAGCATCACGACGATGCGCTCTTCGGTGTGGCCCGACGAGCTGCGCACCGTGCGGCGATCGTGGATCGCGCACTCGAGCTGCACGGCGTCGTCGGTCGACTCTTGCCACGGTCGCACCGAGAATCTCACGCGCTCGTCGACACCTTCGCCGATCACCTCGATGTCGAAGGCGTGCAGCGATGAGGTGCGGGCACCGGTGTCGAGTTTCGCCTTGATCCACGGCACGTTCGCGCTCGGAATGCTGACCCACTCACGCCACCCCGCGATGGTGCTTAGATGGGCAGGCTCTCTCACCTCGCTATCTTCTCAGGGCCGCTCATGAAAATTGCCATTCTGTCTCGCGCCCCGCGCGCCTACTCGACGCAGCGGTTGCGCGCCGCCGCCGTCGACCGCGGTCACGAGGTGAAGGTTCTCAACACCCTGCGGTTCGCCATCGACCTCACCGGGCCCGAGCCCGACTTGAACTTTCGCGGTCGTCCGCTCTCGAGCTATGACGCCATCTTGCCCCGCATCGGCAGCTCGATCACCTACTTCGGCACCGCCGTCGTTCGGCAGTTCGAGCAGATGGATGTCTTCACCCCCAACACCGCCAATGGCATCAGCAACGCTCGCGACAAGCTGCGCGCGACCCAGATTCTGTCGCGGCACAACATCGCGATGCCGGCGACCGCCTTCGTGCGCAATCGCGCCGACGTGCGGCCCGCGATCGAGCGCGTGGGTGGCGCCCCGGTCGTCATCAAGCTGCTCGAGGGCACGCAGGGCATCGGCGTGATCCTCGCCCCGCAGGTCAAGGTGGCCGAGGCGATCATCGAGACGCTGCATTCGACCAACCAAAACGTGCTCATCCAGCGCTTCATTGCCGAGAGCCGTGGTCGCGACATTCGCGCCCTCGTCGTCGGCGACCGGGTCGTGGCAGCCATGCGCCGAACGGCCCTCGGTGACGAGTTCCGCTCGAACGTGCACCGAGGAGGTTCGGTCGAGGCTGTCGATCTGCCCGCTGACTACGCGCGCGTCGCGGTGCGCTCAGCGCAGATCATGGGGCTGCGCGTGGCGGGCGTCGACATGCTCGAGAGCGACGACGGTCCGCTCGTCATGGAGGTCAACTCGTCTCCCGGCTTGCAGGGCATCGAGCGCGCGACCAAGCTCGACGTCGCTGGCGCCATCATCGACTACATCTCGAACGAAGTCGCGTTCCCCGACATCGACGTGCGCCAGCGGCTGGCTGTCTCGACGGGGTACGGCGTCGCCGAGCTCTTCGTGCACGCGGGCGCCGAGATCGTCGGGGGCACGCTGGGCGAGTCGGGCATCCTCGACCGCGACATCACCGTGCTCACGCTCAACCGCGGCACCACGGTGATTCCGAACCCCCGCACGAGTCAGGTGCTGCAGGCCGAAGATCGGCTGCTCTGCTTCGGCAACATGGAAGAGATGCGGTCGCTCATTCCGAGCCGCCGCCGCCGCGCGCGCGTGCGTCGCCTGCCGAAAGCGCCGCCGACGAACGACTGAGGGTGGCGACACTGCTGAGCGCGCGCGCTCAGTCTCGGTCAGCCGGCGACTGCGCGTGAGCATCCAAGAAGCGATAGAGCTCTTGATCGTCGACGCCCGGAAACGTGCCACTCGGCAGGGGAGACAGGATGTGCGCGTGCAGTTTGGCGCTGGTCCAGACCTTTCCCTGCCACCGGTGGGCAAGGTCGCCGTCTGGCCGTCGGCAGCAGGCCGGGTCGGGGCACGTCGAACGGTGCCGGTTGACGGTGTCGCGGCCGCGGAACCACTTCGAGTCGGCGAAGGGCACACCGACCGTGATCGAAAACTCGTCAGCGGTGCCGGACCCGATCTGAGTGGATTCCCAGAACGTACCCTCGGGGGTGTCGGTGTACTGGTAATACTCGGTCGTGCGGTTGGTGCGGGCGAAGGCGGCGCGAGCGCTCCAGCGGCGGCAGACCAACTGCCCCTCAGTCGACCCGGTGACGTCGACCGGCAGCCGCAGACCGTCGTTCTCATAGGCCTTGTAGACCGCCCCGTCACCGCCGACCCGCATGAAGTGCACGGTGAGGCCGAGGTGGCTCGTCGCCAGGTTCGTGAATCGCAGGGCGGCCGCCTCATGCGTGACCCCGAAGGCATCGCGAAAATCTTCGACCGCGATGTTGCGTTCGGCCTTTGCCTGCGCGAGAAAGGCGACGGACTGGTCGCGCGGCATTAAGCAGGCGGCGGCGAAGTAGTTGATCTCGAGTCGTTGCCGCAAGAACTCCGCATAGCTCGTGGGCACCTCGTGCGAGAGCAAACGGTGCGCGATCGCTTGCAGCGCCATCGACCGCAGCCCGTGGCCCCCGGGAATGGAAGCGGGCGGCAGGTAGATGCGCCCATTGTCGAGATCGGTCACCGACCGGGCGCTGTGCGGCAGGTCGTTGACATAGACCAGCTCGAAGCCGAGTTTCTGAGCCATGAGACCGACTTCGCGGTGCGTCAAAGCGCCGCTGACATGCCCCGATTCAGCGACGACCTGCTGCGCGAGCTCGTCGATCTCAGGCAAGGCGTTATCGAGCGTGCGCATGTGCAACCGCTGCGCGGTGTTGGCGCGGCGGGCCTCCTCGGGCGTCGCGATCGCGTGACGCTCTCGCTCGAGCAGCGCTCGATGCAGCCCGACGATCGACTCGAGAACGTCGTCGGGCATCGATCGGCCCGGCCGCACGACCGGCAAGCCGAGTGCGGCGTAGTACGCCGTGCGTTGCGCCTTTTCGAGTTCGATCTCGAGAGCAGCGCGCGGCGAGGGCGGTGCCGAGTCGAGCAAATCGGCGAGCGCTACATCGAGCGCGTCAGCGATGGCGGTCAGCAGGGTGACCCGCGGCTCGCGACGGCCGTTCTCCATCAACGAGAGCTGGCTGCCCGCGACACCGACCTTGTCGCCGAGTTGATCGAGGGTGAGCCCGGCCGCTGACCGGTGGTGGCGGATGCGCTGGCCGAGGGTGATGAGATCGCTCATGCCTTGACAATAGCGAAAGAACCGTGCTTCTTTCGAATCACTACGGTGATAATTCACCCTTGCGGGCGCTCATGATGGAGACAAGGCAGTTTTCTTCACCAGCTGCACGAACGACTGACACCGACGAACGCACCGGGAGACAAGCATGACGCTGATCGATCGCCCCAGTCTGGCCGACACCACCGAGACGACCGCAGACGCGGCGATGAACGCGCCGCAGTCCGCTCGATCGCATCCCGCTGAGGTGTCGTCATGGGTCGACGGCCTCGTCGAACACCTGCAGCCCGCAGCAGTGCACTGGGTCGACGGGTCGACTCGCGAGCGACACGATTTGCTGCAGCTGCTCGTCTCGAACGGCACGATCGAGCAGCTCAATCCCGATCTGCGCCCCTACTCTTTCCTCGCCCGCTCGGCCGAAAGCGACGTCGCCCGGCTGGAAAGCCGCACCTTCATCTGCACCGATGACCCGAACGACGCGGGCCCCACCAACAACTGGCACGAGCCCGCCGCGATGCGCGCAGAGCTCGACGACGTGTTCCGCGGATCGATGCGTGGTCGCACGATGTACGTTGTGCCCTTCGCCATGGGCCCGATCGGCTCACCGATGGCACGCTTCGGCGTGCAGGTCACCGACTCGCCCTACGTCGTCGTGAGCATTGGCACCATGACGCGCATGGGAGATGCTGCGCTCACCGCCATCGCGCGCGGAGCATCCTGGGTGCCGGCGATTCACAGCGTCGGCGCACCGCTCGCCCCGGGCGAGTCTGACGTGCCCTGGCCCTGCAACGACACGAAGTACATCGTGCAGTTTCCGGCCACCCGCGAGATCTGGTCGTACGGCTCGGCCTACGGCGGCAACGCCATTCTCGCGAAGAAGGCCTACGCGCTGCGCATCGCTTCCGTGATGGCCCGCGACGAGGGCTGGCTCGCCGAGCACATGCTCTTGATCAAGGTGACCCCCCCGTCAGGCCGCTCGTACCACCTGGCAGCAGCGTTTCCGAGCGCCTGCGGCAAGACGAACATGTCGATGATGTCGCCCAGTCTGCCGGGCTGGAAGGTCGAGACGATCGGCGATGACATCGCTTGGTTGTGGATAGGTTCCGACGGCCGCCTTCGTGCCATCAACCCCGAGGCCGGCTTCTTCGGCGTCGCGCCCGGCACCGGTGTGCGCACTAACCCGACGGCGATCGACTCGCTGTGGGGCAACACGATCTTCACGAACGTCGCGCGCACGGATGACGGCGACGTCTGGTGGGAGGGCCTGAGCGAAGAGACGCCTGCGCACCTCACCGATTGGCGCGGAAACTCGTGGACGCCCGACAGCGGAACCACCGCCGCTCACCCGAACTCACGATTCACGGTGTCAGCCCGTCAGTGCCCGAGCATCTCGGACGACTGGGATGACCCGGCAGGCGTCGTCATCGACGCCATCATCTTCGGCGGCCGCCGAGCCAGCAACGTGCCCTTGGTGGTAGAGGCGCGCGATTGGGATCACGGTGTCTTCATGGGCGCCACGATCGCATCTGAGCAGACGGCGGCCGCCGAGGGCACTGTGGGTGAACTGCGCCGCGATCCGTTCGCGATGCTGCCGTTCGCCGGATACAACATGGCCGATTACTTCGGGCACTGGCTCGACTTCGGCCGTCGCCTGCGCCGATCGGCGCGCGTGCCCCGCGTGTTCCAGGTCAACTGGTTCCGTAAGGGAGCCGACGGCTCTTTCCTCTGGCCGGGTTTCGGCGACAACGCCCGTGTGCTCGAGTGGATGATCGGACGTCTCGACGGCACTCGCACCGCGGTCGACAGCCCGATCGGCTCATTGCCTGCCGAGGGTGCCCTCAACGTCGAGGGCCTCGAGCTCGACGACGAAACGCTCACTGAACTCTTTCGCGTCGACCCGCAGGCCTTCGCCCACGAAGTCGACGACATCGAAGCGTTCTTCGAGACTTTCGGCGATCGACTGCCGCCCGAACTCACTCGCCAGCTCGACCTGCTGCGTGCGCGTCTGCAGGCCGAGCTGGACTAAGCGAGCCGCTACTTGCGGTTGAGCAGGTAGGCCACGCCCGCAAGCGCAAGGGCGAGCGACAGCAGAATCACCAGGATGTTGCCGCCGAGGGCGACCCAACCCAGGGTCACGAACAGCCAGACGACCGCGAGCACGGCGGGCACGAAGAAGATCCAGCGTGCGATGCCGCGCGCGACCCCCTTCTGGTAGGCGACGATGGCGCCGACGACCGCGCCGATGGCGATGAGAACGATGCCGACCGTCGCGAGCACCGGCGGCAACGTCGTGCCGGCCAGGCCCAGCAGCGGGCCGAGGGCGAGCAGCGCGAAGCCGATGCCGAAGGCCACGAAGCCGAGCTTGCCGAGCACCGAGCCGCCGACAACGCCGTTCGAGCCGGTCTGACCGAAGGCCAACATGAAGCCGGCGACCGCGAGCGCGATGAACGCCACGATCTGCAACCAGGTGCTGATCGCTCCACCCGCTCCGACGATGGCCGAAATCAGCCACAACACTCCGCCGAGAATGAGCCCTCCCCCACCGAAGAGCCGCCAGTTCGCCGATCGTTCGTTAACTCGTCCAACCATGAAGATCTCCTTTGATAGGGGTGGAGGCCCCGGTTCGACAGCGTCGGGGTCCGGCCACAGCGTGGCAGGGTTCCGTCGAGAACGGAACAGGCGCGCCCCAACGTTTCGCCTCTGGCCGTCGTCTGAGACAGTGAGAGCAGTGCAGGTTTCCGCGCTCGGCGCGGGCGACCGGAGAGGATCGATGACGTGGCGCAGAACGCGCGTGCGGAGTGGCAAGACGTGCTCGCGACGCTTGTCGCCGAGCGCGGCGACGCCCTCGCGCGGTACGCCTACGTTCTGTGCGGCGACCCGGATGACGCGGCCGACCTGGTTCAAGCCGGGCTCGTCGCGACCTTCGGCAGGTTGCGCAACGGATTCGCGATCGAGCGTGCCGAGGCCTACGTGCGCAAGGCCATCGCGAGCGCCTACATCGATCGCGGTCGGCGCGCATCGCGCTGGCGGGCGACGGCGCACCTTCACGTGGCCGCCGACACGGCCGCGGCTCCGGATGCTGACACCGATCGGCGCCTCGACGTGAAGCAGCAACTCGCGGGGTTGAGTCCCCGTGAACGCGCCTGCGTCGTGTTGCGGTACTACGGCGACCAGAAGGTCGACGACATCGCGGCCGAGCTCGGTATCAGCTCGGGCGCAGTCAAGCGCTATTTGAGCGACGGTCTCGCCAAGCTCGCCACGGCTCTCACCGAACCCGGAAGGGAGCATCATGGCCAGCTTCGATGACCTGGGAAAAGCGTTGCGTGACGACGCTGTCGCGAACGCGCCCCGAGCATCCGCCATCGATGTGGATGCTGTGACCCAAGCCGCCCGCGCCCGACGTCGGCCACGCCAGTGGGCGGTCGGCACCCTTTCCGTTGTCGCCGTGCTCGGCTTCGGCGGCCTGGCCGTCGGTGCGGTGACGCCTCCCGCATTGATCTCGGCGAGCGAGTCTGCCGATCTCGAGGCAGGGTCGGCAGACAGCGATGCTGCTCCACTGGCTGAAGGGGGCGACGGAGGACAGCGCATCGACGACGTGGAGATGGCCGACCTGGTGGCGTGCGGCGCCGGCGCAAACGCGTTCGACGCCCGTGAGGCACGACTCTCCCTCGACATCCGTCTGCCGTCACGCGCACCGTCGAACGGAGGCACGATCACCGCCAGTGCGGTGCTGCTCAACACCTCGACGGTGCCCCTCACCCTGCTGACGGGCACCTCGGTCGTCGCGGTGCTGACCCAGAACGGCACCGTTGTCGGAGTCGAACTCGCGAGAGACGCCGCTGCTCTCGAAGTCGAGCTCGGGCCCGGAGAATCGCGCGAGTTGCCGATGCTGATCTCGACGCTCGACTGTCGCGGCGCCGACTCTGAGCCGCTGTCATCTGGCACCTATGGCGTGACCGCACTTCTCGACGTGCTCGAGCCCGCGACGGGTGAGTGGAGCCTCGTCGTCGCCCCAGCCGCAGAGATACGGCTCGACTGAGCCCGCCGGGTGCGCGAGTCGAGAAACAGTCGACCTACGGTTATCCCGGCTGGCTAGAATCGCCGCACGACGCACTGCGGGGCGATGGCCTGCTCAGCGCGGTCGACTTGAGCGACGAAGGGCACTGTCATGGCGGCACGAGCGCAACGATCGACTACCACCGCGTCTCGAGTTCACCGTGTCGGTGCGATCGCCGCGCTGTCGAGCGCGCTGCTGCTCTGCGCCGGCACCCCTGCCCACGCCGTGCCGCCTGTTGACCTCGCGGGTGCCTACGTCGTCGATGAGACGGGTGTGCTCGGTGGTGACCTCGTGCGCGTCGAAGCGGCAATCGACCGACTCTTCGACGCCTCGGGCGCAGCGCTCTACGTCATCGTCGTCGATCGATTCGAGGGATCAGCTGACGCGCTCGCCTGGGCTGACGAGTCAGCGGCGATCTCTGGCCTCGGAGATCGGGATGCTCTGCTCGCCATCGCGGTCGACGATCGTGAGTACGCCGCGAGTGTAGGGGTCGGGTTTCCGGCGAGCGATGCGCAGCTCGAGTCGGCCGAGATCGACGCGCTGATCCCCGAGCTGCGCAACGACAACTGGGCAGCGGGCATCATCGCGTATGCCGACAGCCTGACCGCAGCAAACGGCGGCGGCGACAGCGACAGCGGCGCGGGCACCGACGGCGGAATACCGATTCTGCCCATCGCGCTCGGGGTCGGCGGTGTCGGAGCCGCGTGGTTCTTTATCGCTCGCGCACGCCGCAAGAAGAATCCGGTCACCGCAGCGGTCGACCAGCAGTCGACCGCCGAACTCGATCAGACCGCGTCGCGACGCCTCGTGCAGGTCGACGACACCCTGACCACAAGCGAGCAAGAGCTCGGTTTCGCGGAAGCGCAATTCGGCACCGCGCCGACCGAAGGTTTTCGCACCGCGCTCACGCAGGCGAAGGCGCTCATCGCCGACGCCTTTCGAGTTCGCCGCGAGCTCGATGACGAGAACCCCGAGACTGACGAGCAGAAGCGAGAAGCGCTGCTGCGCATCATCACGGCGTGCGATGAGGCCGACGATCTGCTCGAAGCACAAGAAGACGCGTTCGACGCGCTGCGCGATGTCGAAAAAGACCTGCCGGCCGCGCTCGCCGCAGCTACGGCGGCGGGCGAGGCCGCCCCTGCCGCGCTCGCGGCAGCCGACACCACCCTTCAGCGACTC
>JBBQKE010000008.1:0-14231 GCA_038326585.1 Actinomycetales bacterium
TGTGCGGAGGAGAGAACGTGGTCGACGACGCTCACGTGCTGCGGTCGACCACGGCCTCGGCGAACTTGGTCAAGGCGAGCTTGACCGGGCCGTCGGGCAGTGGGGCGAGTGCGGCGACCGCTTCGTCGGCCCAGCGTCGAGCCTCGTCGAGGGTCTCGGTCGTGACCTCGTGCGCACGCAGTTCGGCGATCGCGGAGGCGAGTTCTGCCTCGTCTCCGGCGATCTCGACGTGGTGCTCGATGCGTGCCAGCAGGGCGGCCGCATCGATGTCGGTGCGTGCTGCTCGACGCAAGAACAGCAACGGCAGCGTGGCGACGCCGCTGCGCAGGTCGGTGCCCTGGGGCTTGCCGGTCTCAGACTCGGGCTCGGCGAGGTCGATCACGTCGTCGATCAACTGAAAGGCCACGCCGATCTTCTCGCCGAACGCGACGACGGGTGCTGCGTAGTGCTCGGGAGCCTTTGAGAAGATGACACCCATCTGTGCGGCCGCGGCAATGAGCGAACCGGTCTTGTCGGCGAGCACGCCCAGGTAGTGCTCGATGGGGTCATCGTCGATGCGCGGACCGATGGTCTCGTGCAACTGGCCGAGGCAGAGCCGCTCGAAAGTGTCGGCCTGCAGCTTGATCGCACCTTCGCCGAGGCTGGCGACGAGCTTGCTGGCCCGGGCAAAGAGCAGGTCTCCGGTCAGGATGGCCACCGAGTTGCCCCACACGCTCTGTGCCGACGGAACACCGCGGCGCATCTCAGCTTCATCCATCACGTCGTCGTGATACAGCGACGCAAGGTGAGTGATCTCGACCGCTTGCGCTGCCGTGATGACCGAGGGGTTGTTGCCTTCGCCCAACTGTGCGGTGAGCAACGTCAGCACGGGACGGATGCGCTTGCCGCCGGCCTCGAGCAGGTAGCGCGAGGTGACATCAGCCATGTCGTCGGCAAAGGCCACCTCGTTGAGCAAGCCTTCTTCAACCTCGGCGAGACCGGTCTCGATTGCATCGGCAAACCGTCGTTCTTCGCTCGACGCGAAGAGCTTCTCACCGAGGCCGAGAGACGCACTGAGCGTCTTGCTGCGGCGGGCGAGCGGAGGAAGGCGGGTCAACGTTTCGCCGATCTGTCGGTGAGAGAAGAGGTCGAGTCAGCGGCCTTGCGGCCACGGTGCAGAGCCACAACGCCGGCCGAGAGATTGCGGTAGCCGACCTGCGAGAACCCCGCAGTGCGCAACCACTGGCACAGCACCTTCTGCTCGGGCCAGGCCTCGATCGACTCGAACAGGTAGCGGTAGGCATCGGGGTTCGAACTGGCAGCACCCGCGATAAGGGGCATCACGTACTTCAGGTATGCCTGGTAACCCACGCGCAACAGAGCGAGGGGCGGGCGCGAGAACTCGCAGATGACGACACGACCGCCAGGCTTCAGCACCCGATGCATCTCGGCGAGGGCAACCTCGGGGTGCTGCACGTTGCGCAACCCGAAGCTGATCGTGACCGCGTCGAACTCGCCGTCGCCGAAGGGCAGCTTCTCGGCGTCGCCCTGCACGAAGGTCAGGGCGGGGTGGCGACGTCGACCTTCGTCGACCATGCCCGCTGAGAAGTCGAGCGCCACAACGTCGGCACCGCTCTTGGCAAGGGCCACAGAACTCGTCCCCGTGCCGGCGGCGATGTCGAGGATGCGTTCTCCGCGCTGAGGAGCGACCGCTTTGACGGTCGCGATGCGCCAGAGTGCGGCGTTGCCGACCGAGAGCACCGCGTTGGTGCGGTCGTAGCCGCGGGCGACGCCGTCGAACATCGCGGCGACGTCTCGCGGAGTCTTCGACAGATCGGCCCTCGTCACACCCAGAAGTCTAGTGAGCAGTGGCCCGGGGTTCGCCGTGAGCGACCTGGGGGACTGTCGGGTGCGGAGTAGCCTGAGCACGTGCCTGAATCCGCCGCTCCCGCGGTCTTTGTGCGAGCGGTCACCGCGGCGGTCGACCCCCACGACGCGTTGCTCGAACTTGCTGACGCGCGCCACCCCCTCGTCGCCCTGCGTCGCGACGACGGCATCATCGGGCTCGGCGAGCTGCTGAGGCTCGAATTCTCGGGTTCCGATCGCTTGACGGATGCCGCCGCCGCCTGGCGCAGCATCGCTGCCGCCGCCGAGGTGGTCGATGAGGTGGGCCTCGCGGGGTGCGGTCTCGTCGCTTTCGGCACGTTCGCGTTCGCTGACGCTTCGTCGGCGACGAGCGTTCTCGTGGTTCCTCGTGTGATCGTCGGTCGACGTGAGGGCACGAGCTGGATCACGCGACTCACCCTGCAGCACGACGCCGAACCGCTCGAGGCTGCACCGCAGCCCGAGGCGATCGGCGAGCGCCCTCGCGCGACCCTCGCCGCGGCGTCGCTCAGCCGCGAAGGCTTCACCGAGGTGGTCGGCAGCGCTGTGCAGGCGATCCGGTCGGGCCGTGTCGAGAAGGTCGTGATTGCGCGCGATGCCGTGGCGAGCATCCCGCCCGATGCCGATCGGCGCGCCCTGCTGAGCGAGCTCGCCGACCGGTACCCCGACTGCCTGACCTTCGCCGTCGACGGCCTCATCGGCGCGAGCCCCGAGACGCTCGTGAGCGTGCACGCGCACGAAGCCAGCGCGCGCGTGCTCGCCGGCAGCACGGCGCGCGGAGCCGGGTCGGCCGACGACGCCGCAGCCGCCGCGACGCTCGCGACCAGCACGAAAGACCTCGACGAGCACGCGTTCGCGGTGCGCAGCGTGCTCGACGCCCTGCAGCCGCACGTGCGGGCGATCACGGCGAGCGAGCTGCCCTTCACGCTCAAGCTGCCCAACCTGTGGCACCTCGCGACCGACATCGAGATGCAGCTCGGCGACGGCGCGAGCGCCCTCGACCTCGTGGCGGCGCTGCACCCGACAGCTGCGGTCGCCGGTTCGCCTCGGGATGCTGCGCTCGAGCTCATCGCCGAACTCGAGCCCTTCGATCGCGGGCGCTACGCGGGCCCCGTCGGGTGGATCGACCAGGACGGCGACGGCGAATGGGTCATTGCCCTGCGCTGCGCGCGCATCGACGACGACGGCTCGCTCACCGCCTACGCAGGGGCGGGCATCGTCATCGACTCCGACCCCGTCTCCGAGCTCGCCGAGACCCGCATGAAGTTTCGGCCGATAGCAGACGCCCTGCGGTAGGGGGCGTCAGTAGGCACAGCGCCATGGAGTCGACCGCCCCGCCACCGAGGCCAGTCCCTAGGAACCCGCGAGCCGCTTCTTCTC
Organism: Actinomycetales bacterium; assembly: GCA_038326585.1. Classification (GTDB taxonomy): domain Bacteria; phylum Actinomycetota; class Actinomycetes; order Actinomycetales; family Microbacteriaceae; genus Microcella. The sequence goes on from JBBQKE010000008.1 coordinate 3,244, forward strand.
GGCCTCGACGTCGAAATCAGCCGCGGGCCACTGGGGGTCGATGCGCTCGAGCGCGTCGAGCAGCAGGGTCTGCACGGCGAGGCGCGCGTACCACTTGCGGTCGGCGGGCACGACGTACCAGGGGGCGTCATCACTGTCGGTGCGGGTGATGGCGAGCTCGTAGGCACGTTGGTAGTCGGGCCAGAGCATCCGTTCATCGATATCGCCCGGGTTGTACTTCCAGTGCTTGTCGGGCCGATCGAGGCGTTCGCCCAGCCGCGCCTTCTGCTCGTCGGAGCTGATGTGCAGCATGACCTTGACGAGCGTGATGCCGCTGTCGACGACGCGGCGCTCGAACTGCACGATGTCGTCATAGCGCTGCTCGATCTCGTCGGCGGGGGCGAGTTGCCGCACGCGCCCGATGAGCACGTCTTCGTAGTGCGAGCGGTCGAAGACGCCGATCATTCCGGGCGCCGGCAGTTGCTTCTCGACGCGCCACAAGAAGTGGTGGGCGAGCTCTTCGGGGGTCGGTTTCTTGAAGGCGGCGAGCTGGATGCCCTGGGGGTCGACGGCGCCAACGACGTGGCGCACGATGCCGCCCTTACCCGCCGTATCCATCGCCTGAATAACCAGCAGCACACGCTGCGTCGCACCCGCACGACTCGCGGCGAAGAGTCGCTCTTGCACCTCGCTGAGGCGATCGGCTCCCTCGGCGAGCGCGGCCTCGGCTGCCTTCTTATCGTCGTCGAACCCAGGGGTCGACGAGGCGTCGACTTCGTCGAGTCGCAAGTCGGCGGGGGGTCTCAGCAGTTCGCGCATGACTCGGATGCTACCCGGGCGTGCGGGCGAGCGGCACGAGTTCTATGGCTCGAGCGGCACCTCGACGAGCAGCAGCGGCTCGGGCGCCGTGAGTGCATCGTCGAGCTCGGCCCGCGTGGTCGCGCGTCGGTACGCCCACCCGCCAGCGGCGGCGAGCGCCGCGAAGTCAGCGCGGTGCGGGGTGCGCATGACGGTCGCGAAGTCGTCGGGGTCGGCGGTCTGCGCGACCTCCAGGGCGTCGAAGATCGTGCCACCGCTGTCGTTGCCAACGAACACGTGCAGGCGCAGACCCTCGGGCAGGGGCACGAGCAGGGCTCCAGCGTCGTGCAGCGCCGCGAGGTCACCCGCGAGCACTCGCGTTGTGCCGGTCGAGCCGTCGCGCGCGGCCGCGAGCGCGATGCCTGTCGCCGTCGAGATGGTGCCGTCGATGCCCGCGAGCCCCCGATTGGCGTGCACCGTGATGGCCTTGCCGGGCACGATTGCATCAGCCACGCGAATGAGCCGTGACGCCGCCAGCACCAAGCGATCGTGCGGCCAGGTGGATGCCCACAGAGCCCGCGCGAGCATCCGACGATCGATCGGCGCACGTAGCACCGCGAGCTCGGCCTGCGCGAAGGCGGCGCGCACGCCGCGGTCTGCCGGCACGGCGAGCGACAGGTCGGGAGCAGGGTCATCGGGTGCGTCACTCTCGAGCACGGCGCGCGACATGCTCACCCATCCGCCGACCCAGCGCCGCACGACCGCGGGGTCGGGGGTGCCCAGCACACGCACCTCGTCGACGATGCGCGCCCGGCGCCCGGGGTTGTAATCTTCGGCACCCGGGGTGCGCACGACGATGACCTCGACGTCACCGCGCTCGAGCAGCTGTGGCACCTCGCGGCTGAGCGTGGGGTGGCCGAGCACGATCGCCCGACCGACGGCGTCACCGTGCGGGCCGCGCAGCACGTCGCGGTAGGCAACGACGGCATGGCGGCCGAAGCGTGCGCCGCTCGACACTTCGGCGATGAGCGGGGCGCCGAGCTCGACGGCCAGCTGCTCGGCTCGGGGTCCCGCGCCGTGGCCCGCGATGACGACGGTGGCGTCGTCTGGCTGCAGGTCGACGACAACCTCTGCCGTTGTGCCACGCAGGGGCGGCTCACCGAGCGCGAGGGTGGGGTCGACAGTGACTGGTCCGCTCAGCGGATCACGGAACGCGAGGTTGATGTGCACCGGCCCCTCGGTGCTCGCACGCACGGCGAGCGCCGCCAGCTCGCGGGCGTCATCGAGTTCGCCCGGGGCGCCTGTAGGTGCCGGAACATCCCAATCTGCCCGCACGAGCTCACCGAAGATGCCCGGCTGCTGGGTCGTCTGGTTGGCTCCGATGCCGCGCAGCTCGGCGGGGCGGTCAGCGCTCAGCACGATGATGCCGACACCGCTGTGGTGCGCCTCGAGCACTGCGGGGTGCAGGTTGGCGACGGCCGTGCCCGAGGTGCAGATGATCGCGACCGGTCGACCGCTCTCGACCGCAAGGCCCACTGCCGTGAACCCCGCGACGCGCTCGTCGATGCGAACGTGCAGCGAGATCGCTCCGACGCGGGCGAGAGCGGCCGCACTCAGCGCGAGCGCCTGCGACCGGGAGCCCGGGCTCAGGACGACGTCGGCGACCCCTCGACGAACGAGTTCGTGGAGTAGCGCGTTCGCGGCCGCGCTGGCCGGCGAGGCGGAGTCAGCGCTCGGGGTCGGCGGGGGTGTCATCGTCGAGATCGGCGAGTTCTTGCTCGAGGCGACGCAGTCGTTCGTCTTGCTCTGCGCGCTTCGCGATCTCGTCATGATTGAGGCTGTTCAAAAAGCTGGGGTCGTCATCGGGCGCGACCGGCCGCGATGCCGAGCGGGCGAGGCGTCGCGCCTTGCCGACGAACAGCCACAGCAGGCCACCGATCACGGGAAGGAGGACGACCACGACAGCCCAGAGCACTTTGGGGAATGCGCGCACGCGAGAACGCTCGGTCAGCAGCACATCCACGAACGTGTAGATCGTGAACGCGATAGCGATCACGAGGAGCACGATGAGGAACCGGGTCATGTTTCAAGTCTACGCCGGGGGTCTGGGCGGGCACCGAGAAGGCCCTCGTAGACTGCACTCGTGAGCCCGTGGATTCGTTACAGCCTGGTGCGGCTCGGCCTGTTCGGCGGCACCCTTGCCCTGCTCCTCGCCCTCGGCCTCGACTGGTGGTGGGCTGCCATCGTTGCGAGCATCATCGCGCTGACGGTGTCGTACATCTTCTTCGCATCCCTGCGCGATGCCGTTGCCGCCGACATCCACGCGCGACGCACGGGGCCGGCTGTCGATGAGGATGCTGACGCCGAAGATGCCCATGTCGACGACGCCCGCGAACGCGACTAGGCCGAGAGTTCAGTCGCCGTAAGAATCTGTAATCGACGTGCCCTGTGCGAACCCCCTGCCCGCTCGTAGAGTCAAGCCATCGGTCGGGCATCGTCGGCCAGAAATAACGAGAGGTGCGGAGAATGCGCATAACGTCACTCATCGTCGCGACGGCGGTCACCATGCTGCTGGCGGGGTGTGCAACGGGTGGGGGCCCGGACGCTGCGCAAACCCCTCCCGTCGTCTCTGCTCCGACGATGCCCGACCCGAGTTCGAGCGCGGAGGCACCCGCCGACGAGGGAGAGCCAGCCTCGCAGCCGGGTAACTATGTCGACTACTACGACGGAGCTATCGCCGAGACGGCCGGCACGAAGGTGCTGTTCTTCCACGCCTCGTGGTGCCCGAAATGCCGCGACCTCGAAGCAGACATTCTCGCCAACGACATTCCTGACGACTTCACCGTCTTCAAAGTCGACTTTGACACCGCGACCGAGTTGCGTCAGCGTTACGGAGTGACCTTGCAGACCACGATCGTCTACGTCGACGACGACGGCGACGCGCTCGCGAAGGGCGTGCTGTACGACGAGACGACGCTCGCCGCCCTGCTCGCCGCGGCGCCGTAGGTCGTCGCCGTGGAGGGCTTGATCTTCGTCAGCCTCGCCGCGGGCGTGCTCACGGTCGCGGCGCCGTGTGTTCTGCCGCTTCTTCCGGTCATCGTCGGTGGCTCGATCGTCGCCGACGGCGCCGATTCGCGTCGAGCCCGGTGGCGGCCCTATGTCATCGCCGCGTCGCTTGCCGTCAGCGTCATCGCGTTCACGCTGCTGCTCAAGGCGACGACCGCGCTTCTCGGCGTGCCGCCCCAGGTGTGGCAGATCGTCTCCGGCGTCATCGTCATCCTGCTCGGCATCAACCTGCTCTTTCCGGCGATCTGGGAATCGCTCTCGACGCGCCTCGGGCTCGGCAACCGCAGCAACAGGGTGCTCGACTCGTCGGTGCAGCGGCAATCGGTCTGGGGTGACGTTCTCACGGGTGCCGCGCTGGGCCCTGTCTTCAGCAGCTGCAGCCCCACGTACGCCCTCATCGTCGCGACCGTGCTGCCCGTGTCGTTCGCCGAGGGGCTGCTCTACGTCACGCTCTACGCGATCGGCCTCGCGGTGCCGTTGCTGCTCATCGCGCTCGCCGGCCGCACCGCGGCACGGCGACTCGGCTGGCTCGCCGACCCTCGTGGGTGGTTTCGCCGATCGATGGGCGTGCTGTTCATTATCGTCGGCATCGTCGTGATCATCGGTGCCGACAAAGCGTTGCAGACGCTGATTCTCGATCTCGGCTGGTACGACCCGATCGCTGACCTCGAAGGAGTGCTGCGCGGTGGTTGATGCGTCGTCTGGCGCGGGTACTGCGGGTCGGCCGCTCGACGGCCGCCGCGTGCTCGTCGTGGACGACGACCCGACGCTGCTCGAGATCGCGGCGGCCTACCTCACAGCGGCAGGCAGCGTCGTCGACGTCGCTCCCGACTCGGTGACGGCGCTCGAGTTGGCGGCTGCGAGGCCGCCCGACCTCGTAGTGCTCGACAGAATGATTCCGGGTGTCGACGGCCTCACGGTCGCGCGCCGACTGCGCCAGACCTCGAGCGTGCCGATCATCATGCTCACAGCGCTGGGCGAGCCCGAGCACCGCATCGAAGGTCTCGAGGCCGGCGCCGACGACTACCTCACCAAGCCGTTCTCACCGCGTGAGCTCGTGCTGCGGGCCGAAAGTCTGATGCGGCGAGCAAGCCCCGGCGCCGAGCCCGGCGGCGAGGTGATGCTCGGGCGCCTGCGGGTCGACGCCGCACGACGCGAAGCTCGACTCGACGGGGTGCCGCTGGCCCTGACGACGCGCGAGCACGACCTTCTTGACTATCTGGCGAGACGCCCCGATCGCACCATTACGCGAGATCAACTGCTCGCCGACGTCTGGGGCTGGACGGTCGGCGACGTCTCGACGATCACGGTGCACGTTCGGCGCCTGCGCGAGAAGCTCGAGGCCGACCCCGCGGCTCCCGAGATCATCCAGACCGTGTGGGGGGTCGGCTACCGGCTCAGCTCGGCAGCCCTCACCGACCCGGCGGTGCCGCGATGAGCAGTATGGATTACCTGCAGATCATCGCGGCCTCGGCAGGGTCGGCTCTCGTCGCCGGGCTTCTGGCGGCGATCGCGCTGCGGCTCTGCCGGCGAGCGCCGCTCATCGTGCACGTCGTCGTTATCGTGGCGGCCGCAGTGATTGCCGTCGCCGGGGGCATTGCCCTCACGGCGAGCGGCATGTACATCGCCGATGACGACACGGCGGTGGCGCTCGCGGTCACCGCGACGAGCGGCGTGGTGTCGGTGGCGATGGCCGTGCTGCTGGCGACGGGGCTGTCACGGGATGCCCGTCACCTCGGCCGCGACGCCCGTCGACTCGGTGCGGGCGAAACGGTGCAGCCAGCCCCGCGCACGACCGCAGAACTTCACGCGGTGCAGGGCGAGCTCGTGGATTCAAGCGAACGACTGCGCACCGCTCGTCTCGCCTCCGCTCGCGCTGAGCAGGCCCGTCGTGACCTCGTCGCGCGCATCGCGCACGACCTGCTTGCGCCGCTCGCGAGCATCCGTGCCATCGCTGAGACGCTCGAAGACGGCATGTCGCCCGAGCCGCAGCGACACGCGCAGCAGCTGGGCGGACACGTTACCCGCCTGCACGCACTCATCGACGACCTCTTCGCGCTCTCGCGCATCGACGCGGGCGCGCTCGCGATCGCGCCCGAGCGCGTGTCGCTCACCGACCTCGCGAGCGACGTCGTTGCCGACTTCACCGAGTTGGCGGCGCGCCACGAGGTGTCACTGCGTCTCACCGAGAGTCAGGGCGTGACCGTCGAGGTCGACCCGCGAGAACTGAGCCGTGCGCTCATCAACGTTCTTGTCAACGCGATCGAGCACTCTCCCGCCAGAAGTGAGGTCACCGTGACCGTGTCGCAGGCCGGTGACCGCGCGGTCGTGATTGTGCGCGACCAGGGGCCGGGGGTCGAGGTCGACGACCTGCCTCACCTCGGCACGGCGGGCTGGCGTGGCAGCACCGCGCGCACGAGCCCCCGGGTGAGCATCGCCGGAGGAGCCGGTCTCGGTCTCGCGATCACTCACGCCATCGTCGAGGTGCACGGCGGCGAGGTGCAGGCGCGCAACGTCGACCCCGGGCTCGAGGTGTCGCTGCTGCTGCCGTTGCCGGTCTAGAAGGCGATCGCCGCCGCGAGCCCGAGGGCCGTGACCAGGGCCGAGAGCGACGTGAGCTTGAGCGCCAGCACGAGCTCACCCGGTGTGCGAGCGAGCAGCACGATGAGCACGACCGGCGCCGAGATCAGCAGCGAGAAGTAGACGAGCGGCGCCCACGTGAACAGCAGGGTGAAGGGCACGAGCATCCCGTAGACGCTCGCGAGCAGCACTGCGAACAGAATGCGCGACGGAAGGTCTCCGATGCGCACGGCGAGCGTCTTCTTGCCGACCCGGGCATCTTGCTCACGATCGCGGATGTTGTTGACCAGCAGAATGGCGGCGGCGAAGAGCCCGGCGATAACACCGGCGAGAATCGCCTCGAGCGGCGCCTGCTCGATCTGCACGTAGGTCGTGCCGACGGTGGCGATGAGGCCGAAGAAGACGAACGCGACGACCTCGCCGAATCCGGCGTAGCCGTAGGGGCGCTTTCCTCCCGTGTAGAACCAGGCCGCGACGAGCGCCACAACGCCCACGGCGATCAGCCACCAGATGCCGGTGAGCACGACGATCGCGATGCCCGATGCTGCCGCGAGCCCGAAGAACACGAGCGCCACCGTGAGCACCGTGCGGGGCGTCGCTGCTCCCGAACCCGTGAGGCGGCTCGGCCCGACGCGCTGGGCATCGGTTCCGCGCACGCCGTCGGAGTAATCGTTGGCGAAGTTCACGCCGATCTGCAGAAAGACTGCCACCGCGAGGCAGAGCAGCGCGATCGCCAGGTTGTAGCCCAGCGTGTAGTACGCGATGGCGGTACCCATCGCCACCGGCGCGATCGCGAGGCTGAGCGTGCGCAACCGCGCCCCCGCGATCCAGTCGCGTGCGGTCGCGCGGTGCACTTTCGCCGGGTTGCCGGATGCCGCGGTCGCCTTGGCGGGGTTCGTGCGCTTGGTCTGCTTGCTGGCGGGCTTCTTCGCGCGCGCCTTCTTCGTCGTGGCCACGAGCGTGAGTTTAGTGACCCGCGGTCACCCGGCGGGCCAGGGCGAGCCGGTCGGGCTTGCCGCTGGGCAACAGGGGCAGGGCATCCACCGTCAGAATGCGATCGGGACGCGCCTCGGGGGGCAGCACCGCACCGACTGCTCGGCGCACCGCGTCAAGCGCGGGCCGCGCCGTCGTGACGACGACGGGAACCTCGCCCCACTCGGGGTGGTGGCCGGCAACGACGATGGCGTCGGTGAGTCCGGCCTGCTCGCGCACGATGCGCTCGACCTCACCGAGCCGCACCTTGAGGCCGCCCGTGACGATCGTGTCGTCGATGCGGCCGGTGACGCGCAAAACGCCGTCCTCGAGCTCGCCGGCATCGTCGGTGCAGTACCAGCGGGCACCGTCGTGCTCGACGAAGGCCGCCGCGGTGCGCTCCGGGTCGTCGAGGTAGTACTCGGCGAGCGTGGGGCCGCCCAGTTCGACACGGCCGTCGATGATGCGCAGCTCGGTCTGGCCGATCGGCGCCCCGTCATAGACAGCGCCGCCGCAGGTCTCGCTCGAGCCGTAGGTGCGGGTCAGGTGCCAGCCGAGGGCGGTTGCGCGCTCGATGAGCGCCGCTGGCGTGGCTTGGCCGCCGACGAGGATGCGCGAAAAACCGGTGAGCGCACGCCGCAGGTCGTCGTCGGCTTCAGCCTCATCGACGAGCCGGCTGAGCTGAGCGGGCACGAGGGCCGTATAGCGAACGGGATGCTCCATCGACGCGACGGCCTCGAGCACGCGCTCAGTGGTGAGCCGACCCGGAGGCACCGGAATCGGCGTGGTGCCCGCCGCCAGCGATCGCGCGAGCACGTTGCTGCCAGCGATGTACTGCACCGGCAGGGCGAGCAGCCACTGGCCGGGGCCGCCGAGCGCGCTCTCGCTCGCGGCAGCACTCGCGAGCACCGCATCAGCGCTGAGGGCCACGCGCTTGGGTCGCCCCGTCGTGCCGCTCGTCTCGACGACGAGCGCGATGCGCTTCTCGACTTCGAGCGGGGCGGTGTGCACGGGGTTGACCCCGCCGCCGCGGAACAGCACCGCGGGCCCGTCGCCGCTCAGCGCCTCGCGCAGTGCGGCCATGCAGGCGAGCGGATCAGCAGTGTCGACAACGGCGAGCGGGCGAGTCACGCGCCCACGCTACTCCGCGCCCCTGGGTCAGGACGCTGCGGCTGCGGCCGTGCGGATCATCAGTTGGTACGGCAGGCTGCGTTGCGCGAGCTGGTTAACGGTGCCGACGACGATGACGCCACTGCGAGCATCCCGATAGAACACCACGCCGGATGCGCCCGAGTGCCCCTCGAACGAGAACGAGCGAAAGCCCGTGAGCACCGCCGGCAGTCGAAACCGCATGACGCCCGTGCCGTATTCGAGCGGCGAGAAGATGCGGTGCCAGTCGGTGAGCATCTCGTCGAGCAGCGCGGCGTCGAACAGGCCGCCGTCGAAGAACGCCTGCAGGAAGGTCACGCCGTCGCGCAGCGTCGAGACGACGCCCCCTTGGCCGCCGCACGAGGCCAGCAGCAGGGGCAGTCGCAGGTCACGGTCGCCGTGGCGGATCACCGCCATCTCGTCGAACCGGTCGAGATCGTCGAGCGTGAACACCCAGGTGCCCGTGAGCCCAAGCGGCTCGGTGATGCGCGCTCGCACCGACTCGGCGAACGAACGGCTGTCGAGGCGCGTGACGACGCTGTCGAGCAGCTGGAATCCGGTGTCGCTGTAGAGACCGCGACCGCGGCGAGCGGGCTGCATCGCGCGGCTCCACTCGATGACGTCGGCCTCGCTCCACGCGACGTCGCGCTGCATCGCGCGCTCTAGCGTCGTGGGCCCGTCGGAGCGCGGGCCCTCGAAGAAGTCGGCGAGCCCTGCGGTGTGACTCATGACCTCTCGCACGGTGATGTCACCACTGACGTCACGGCCGTTCTCGACGGCGAGACCGCTGAGGTCGAGGTCGGGCAGATAGGTCGCGATCGGAGCATTCCAGTCGAGCCGGCCCTCGTCACGCAGCTGAGCGAGGCACACGGTCGTGAACAGCTTGCTGACGCTCGCGATGAAGAACGGGCGATCGAGGTCACCGTGCACGACGTCGAGGCCGTTCTCGCCCGGGGCGACGACGCGCCACAGCACTTCGCCCGTGCGGCGGTCTGCCGCGCTCTTCTCGATCAGGCGGTGGATGCGCTGCTCTCGTGTCGCCATGGGGTCGTGCTCCTCGACTCAGGTGTTATCGCCGTTAACATCGGCGGGTCATGTCTAGCGCACTCATGTGTACACTGTCAACATGTCGGGCCGCGCGCGCTACCACCACGGTGCGCTGAGCGATGCCCTCGTCGACGCCGGTGAGGCTCTCGCCCGGGCCGACGGCCTCGACGGCGTCACCGTTCGGCGCATCGCGGCCGCCTGCGGCGTGAGCGCGGCGGCCGTGTACCGGCACTTTCCGAGCGGCGACCACCTCATCGCGGCCGTCGCTCAGCGCGCCCGCGAGATCATGGCGCGCGACATGTTCGCGCGGCTCTCCACCGCTGCGGGCCGGCCGCCGATCGACCGGCTGCGCGAAGTCGGCGAGTCGTACATCGCCTTCGCCCTCGCCGAGCCGCGGCTGTTCTCGCTCGTGTCGATGCCCATGACGACCCCGCCCGACAGAGCCGACGACCCGAATGCCGCCGACCTCGTGCGCGACATCGTGCTCGAGTTCGAGCCGGCGGGCGAGGTCGACGAGCAGCGCGTGGCGAGTCGCATGATGCTCGCGCAGGCGAGTGCCCACGGCCTCGCCGTCATCCTGCGCGACTTCGTGCCCGACCCTCAAGCGCGCGAGCAGCTCATCGCCGGGGTTCTCGACCGCGTCGGCGTCGGGCTCGAGGCCTAGGTCGAGCCGCGGCGAGCATCCATCGGTCCCGTATGACGGTCCACTCGCAAGCCGACCGCAGTACGGGACCGATCGACGCCCGTCACGCACGGCGCAACGAAGGCACAGCGGAGCGCGGCGCAGCGCTAGACCGCGACGTGAGACGCTCAGTACTGCCAGGGGCCTAGTACTGCCAGGGGAAAGGCGACCAGTCGGGCGCGCGCTTCTCGAGAAAGCTGTCGCGGCCCTCGACGGCTTCGTCGGTGCCGTAGGCGAGCCGCGTGGCCTCGCCCGCGAAGAGCTGCTGGCCGACGAGCCCGTCGTCGGTGAGGTTCATGGCGTACTTCAGCATGCGAATAGCCGTCGGGCTCTTCGTGAGGATGGTCTCGGCCCAGTCGAGCGCTTCTCGCTCCAACGAAGCGTGCGGCACGACGGCGTTGACCGTTCCCATCTCGTAGGCGCGCTGCGCGTCGTACTCGCGAGCGAGAAAGAAGATCTCGCGCGCCACCTTCTGCCCGACCTGCTTGGCGAGGTAGGCACTGCCGTAGCCGGCGTCGAACGAGCCGACGTCGGCGTCAGTCTGCTTGAAGCGGGCGTGCTCGCGGCTCGCGATCGTCAGGTCGCACACGACGTGCAGCGAGTGGCCACCGCCCGCCGCCCAGCCGGGAACGACCGCGATGACGACCTTCGGCATGAAGCGAATGAGCCGCTGCACCTCCAGGATGTGCAGACGCGACGACTTCCCGGCATCCAC
>JBBQKE010000009.1:0-14167 GCA_038326585.1 Actinomycetales bacterium
GAACCTGGCGTCATCGCACGCCACAGCAGCACGCCACCCCAGCACGCCACCATCTGCACACCACCGCGCCCGCCACGAGCGGGAGCGTCGTATCGAGGACTCACCGTGTCGACGACGAAACCAGATCAGCCCCGGCTCAGCACCTTCCGGGCCATCGCCCGCATCTACCCCTACGCGAAGCCGGCCATGCCGTGGATCTACGCGGGCATGGGTGCGGCGCTCGCCGCGGGCATTGTCACGCTCATCATTCCGATCGTGCTGCAGGGTCTCGTCGACGGCCCGCTCGCCACCGGCGACCCCGCGCAGATCTGGCCCGCCGCGATCATCGTGCTCGTGCTCGGCGTGCTCGAGGCCGTGTTCATCATGCTGCGCCGGCTCTTCGTGCTGACCCCCGGCACGCACATCGAGGCGCGCATGCGCAACGGCCTCTATGCGCAGTTGCAAGACCTGCCCGTCGCCTTCCATGACCGCTGGCAGTCGGGGCAGCTGCTAAGCCGCGCCGTGAGTGACCTCAACCTCATCCGCCGCTGGCTGTCGTTCGGCTTCGTGCTGCTCATCGTCAACGGCATCACGATCGTCATCGGCTTCATCGTGCTCATCAACTGGAGCCTCTGGCTCGGCCTGCTCTTCTTCGTCATGAGCATTCCGCTCTGGATCTACGGCTACCTCTTCGAGAAGAAGTACTCGATCATCGCGCGTCGTGCGCAAGACCAGCAGGGCGACCTCGCGACGGCCGTCGAAGAGAGCGTGCACGGCATCCGCGTCTTGAAGGCGTTCGGTCGGGGCAAACACTCGCTGCTGAAGTTCGCCGATCAGGCCGAGCTGCTGCGCGGCACTGAGATCGCGAAGGCCAAGGCGATCGCCGGCATCTGGTTCTGGCTGCTGCTGATCCCCGACGTCGCCTTCGCCCTCTGCCTGCTCGGTGGCGTCGCGCTCGCGGCGAACGGCGAGCTCACGGTCGGCGAGCTCTTCGCCTTCTTCGCCACTGCGACCGTGCTGCGGTTCCCGATCGAATCGATCGGCTTCCTGCTCTCGATGACCTACGACGCGCGCACGGCCACCGACCGCTTCTTCGAGGTCATGGACGAGATCAACACGATTACCGACCCCGACACTCCGAGCACGATCGCGTCGCCGAGCGGCCGACTCACGTTCGAGAACGTGGTCTTTAGGTATCAGGATGCTACTGCCGACACCCCCGGCACCCTCAACGGCATCGACCTCACCCTCGAACCCGGCGAGACCATGGCGCTCGTCGGCATCACCGGCAGCGGCAAGACGACGATGACGGCGCTCGCCACGCGGCTCTACGACGTGACCGAGGGCCGCGTGCTGCTCGACGGCGTCGACATTCGCGACCTGACGCGCGAAGAACTTCGCCGTCACATGGCGATGGCGTTCGAAGACGCGACGCTGTTCTCGGCGAGCGTGCGCGACAACGTGCTGCTCGGGCGACCCGAGCTCACCGAGAGCGACGACCCGGCCGACGCAGTCGAGGCCGAGCGCGTGCTCGCCGAAGCGCTCGACATCGCCCAGGCCGACTTCGTGCACAGCCTGCCGAACGGCATCGACACGACCGTGGGCGAAGAGGGCTTGAGTCTCTCGGGCGGCCAGCGGCAGCGGCTCGCGCTCGCGCGCGCCGTCGCGGCGAACCCCGCCGTGCTCGTCCTTGACGACCCGCTGAGCGCGCTCGACGTCGACACCGAGGCTCTCGTCGAGGCGGCACTGCGGCGCGTGCTTTCGACCACGACGGGCCTCATCGTCGCGCACCGCCCCTCGACCGTGCAGATGGCCGACCGGGTCGCGCTGCTGCAAGAGGGCCGCATCACCGACGTCGGCACGCACAGCGAGCTGCTCAAGCGCAACGAGCACTACCGCTATGTGCTGTCGTCGCTCGAAGACGAAGAGCTCGCGACCGCCGAGCGTGTCGACCGCGAGCTGAAGCTCGCCGAGCAAGAGGGCCGACGACGTGATGCCATCGACCGCGAGAGCAGAGTCATCGACAACGAGGGCGAGGTGACCCGATGAGCGTCACGGGAGTAGAGGGCGAAGAGCGCGACGACTTCTCGCGCGCCGAGTCGAAGCAGATCCGCGCCCGATCGCTGCGTCTGCTCGGGTCGCTCGTGCGCCCGCTGCGCTGGCGCATCGCGGGCACGATGGTCGTGCTCGTCATCTCGATCGCGCTGCAGGTCGCGGGCCCCGCCCTCATCGCGGTCGGCATCAACATCGGCCTGCCGGCGTTGCTGGATCAGAACGACTGGATGCCGGTCGCGCTCATTGTGGGCGCCTACGTCTTCACGGGCATCGCGGGGGCGGCTCTCGCGGCGGCCTTCCAGGTGATCAGTGCCCGCTTGAGCCAGGCGATACTGCTCGACCTGCGCAAGCGCGTCTTCTTGCACACGCAGCGGCTCTCGCTCGAGTTCCACGAGTCGTACACCTCGGGCCGCATCATTGCGCGCCAGACGAGCGACCTCGACTCGATTCGCGAGCTGCTCGACTCGGGGCTCACGCAACTCGTCTCGGGTCTGCTCTACATGGGCTTCACCGCGGCGGCGCTCGTCATCCTCGACCCCGTATCGGGCATCGTGCTGGCGGTCTCACTGATTCCGCTGCTGCTGCTCACGCGGTGGTTCCAGGTGCGCTCGCAAACGCTGTTCCGGCAGACCCGCGTGGCGTCGGCCCGCCTCATCGTGCACTTCGTCGAGACCATGACGGGCATCCGCGCCGTCAAGGCGTTCCGCAAAGAACCGCGCAACGCGCGCCAGTTCGCCGGTCACGTCGAGGACTACCGCGATGCCAACGCCCGCGTGATCCGCCTGTTCGGCATCTTCGACCCCGGTCTCGTGCTCATCGGCAACGTCACTGTCGCGGCGGTGCTCGTGGTCGGCGCGTTCCGTGTCGTCGACGGCGCCCTGCTCATCGGCTCGCTGCTCGCGATCGTGCTCTATACGCGCCGGTTCTTCGACCCGGCCGAAGAGATGGCGATGTTCTACAACTCATACCAGTCGGCGGCGGCCGCGCTCGAGAAGATTTCGGGCGTGCTCGAAGAGAAGCCAGGGGTGCCCGACCCGACCACGCCGATCGACCTGTGGAAGGCGCGCGGAACTGTGCACTTCGACCAGGTGAAGTTCTCGTACAACGACGACGCGGTCGTGCTGCCCGACCTCGAGCTCACGATCCCGGCAGGGCAGACGATCGCGCTCGTCGGCACGACCGGCGCGGGCAAGTCGACGCTCGCCAAGCTCATCGCGCGGTTCTACGACCCGACCGAGGGCGCCGTGACGCTTGACGGCGTCGACCTGCGCAAGCTGCACCCGAAAGACCTGCGGCGCGCGATCGTCATGGTCACGCAAGAGGCCTACCTGTTCTCGGGCACCGTCGCCGACAACATCGCGCTCGGCAACCCCGACGCGAGCCGCGACGAGATCGTCGCCGCGGCCAAAGCGGTCGGGGCGCACGACTTCATCGAGTCGCTGCCGAACGGCTACGAGACCGACGTGAACAAGCGCGGCGGTCGCGTATCGGCGGGGCAGCGTCAGCTCATCTCGTTCGCGCGCGCCTTCCTGGCCGACCCCGTGGTGCTGATTCTCGACGAAGCAACGGCTTCTCTCGATATCCCGAGCGAGCGTCTCGTTCAGCTCGGCCTGCAGACCCTGCTCGCCGATCGCACGGCGGTCATCATCGCTCACCGGCTCTCGACCGTGGCGATCGCCGACCGCGTGCTCGTCATGGAGCACGGTCGCGTCGTCGAAGACGGCACGCCGGCCGAGCTCATCGCGGGAACGGGCAAGTTCGCGCAGCTGCACGCGGCGTGGCGCGAGTCGCTCGTGTAGCGAGGTCCCGCAGCCCCCCGCAGCCCCCGCCGCCCTCGATTCCCTGCGGCTACTCGTACCGATTGCGACAACTCGCATGACGTTGGGCGTGCGAAGTGTCGTGATCGGTGAGAGATGTGCGACGGGGTCGCGAGCGGGTGGGGGGCCCGGTGCGACGCGGCGTTCACGCGGGCTGGGTAGGGTGCGCGGTGTGACCGATCGACCTGAGACCTCGCCGACCCCGGATGCTGCGCCCGAGCCCGACGACGCTCTCGAGACCGACATGCCGGCTCGGCAGGGCTCGGCGCTCGAGGTGCTGCGCGAGTTCACCGTGCTCGGCCTCACGTCGTTCGGCGGCCCGATCGCGCACCTCGGCTACTTCCGCGAGAGGCTCGTGGTGCGACGGCGCTGGATCAGCGAGCAGGGCTACGGCGACCTCGTCGCCCTCGCGCAGTTCCTGCCCGGGCCGGCGTCGAGCCAGGTCGGGTTCGCGCTCGGGGTGCATCGAGCGGGCATCCTGGGCGGGCTCGCCGCCTTTGTGGCGTTCACTCTGCCCAGCGCGGTGCTGCTCGTGCTCGTCGCGCTCGGGGCGCCGTTGCTCGACGGGCCGATCGCCGAAGGGCTCATCACGGGGCTCAAGGTCGTGGCCGTGGCGGTCGTGGCGCACGCGGTGTGGGGCATGGCGCGTTCACTGACTCCCGACGCGCGGCGAGCCGCCATCGCACTCGGTGCGGCACTGGTGGTGCTGCTCGTCGGCACCGGGTGGGCAACCATCGTGGCGATCGCGCTCGGCGCTGGCGTAGGTCTGCTGCTGTGCCGAGCGGGAATGTCGGCGCTGACCGGGCGGTTGAGCATCCCGATCTCGCGCACGGCCGGTGCGGTCTGTCTCGCCGTGTTCGTCGTGCTGTTGCTCGGCCTTCCCGTGCTCGCCGCGCTCGCGCCGAGCCAGCCGCTTGCTGTCGCCGACGCGTTCTACCGCGCGGGAGCCCTCGTCTTCGGCGGCGGCCACGTCGTGCTGCCGTTGCTCGAGACCGCGGTCGTCGAGCCGGGGTGGGTGAGCCAAGAGCAGTTCCTCGCAGGCTACGGTGCCGCGCAAGCCGTGCCGGGGCCGCTCTTCACGTTCGCCGCATATCTCGGCGCCGTCATCGCACCAGGGGCAGAGGGGCTACTGCTCGCAGGTATCGCTGTCGTCGCGATCTTCCTGCCGGGACTGCTGCTCATTGCCGGCGTGCTGCCATTCTGGGGCGCGCTGCAGGGCAAGCCCGCCGTGCAGGCGCTCGTGCGCGGAGCGAACGCTGCCGTCGTCGGCATTCTCGCCGCCGCGCTCTACGACCCCGTGTTCGTCACGGCGGTCGTCGATGTGCCGACCTTCGCGCTTGCCCTCGCGTGTTTCGTGCTACTCGTCGGCCTTCGGTGGCCGGCCTGGGCGGTCGTGCTGGTCGGCGCCGCGGGCGGGGTGCTGATCGCGCTCTGGTGATGGCGAAGGCGCGTCGCGCCAGGGTGCCCAGCGTGCGATGTCGAGTTCGAGGCGGTAGTCGAGGTCACCATTCCCGCGGTCGCGCAGCGGGGTGCCTTCGAGGCGGTAGTGCTCGAGCGCTTCTCGCTCGTGCCCGGCGGGCGGCCTCCCGTCAGCGCGCACGACCCGCCACCACGGCACGCTCGATCCCTCGGTCGCCATCACTCGGCCCACCGCGCGGGCACCGCGCGATGACAGTTCGGCGGCGACATCGCCGTAGGTCATGACGCGTCCGCGAGGAATGTCGGCGACGACGAGCAGCACGGCCCCGGCGAAATCGAGCGGCGCGAGGTTGCCGAGGTCGTCAGGCACCTGGCGCGCGGAGGGCATCCCGAAACCGACGGTCAGACGTTGAGAGCACCGATCTTCTCGCCGAACTCGGTCTCGCCGGTCTCGACGAATCCGATGCGCCGGAAGAACTCGCCCGGGCCCTCTTCGCCGGGTTCCCAGATGACGGTCACCGTGCTGAAGCCGCGAGCGCGAGCCTCGTCGGCGAGGGCGTGAGCGGCGAATTTGCCGACGCCGCGTCCTTGCGCATTCGCATCGACGTTGATGCGCCAGATGCAGCTGCGGAACTCGTCGCGAGGGTGATCGGCGTCGAAGTTTCCGCGCACGAAGCCCACGACGTCATCGCCGTCGAGCACGACACGCGCCCACGTGGTCGTCGGGTTCACGTACGCATCGGCCTCGGCATACGACACCGGCGTCACGAACTGCTCTTGACCCGGGCGCAGGGTGAGCCCGTTCGCCGCGACAATCGTCCTGGCCGAAAGCTCTTCTAGTCTCAAGTCACCCATGACCCCAGGGTAGACGCAACCGCTGCAAGCGGGCACGTCGATATATCTCGATGTCGAGAGATCGACCCGAAACGATAGGCTGAATCTCGACACAGCAGCATTCGAGGGAAGGAACCCTACGTGGAGAAGATCAAGGTCGACGGAGTTGTCGTCGAGCTCGATGGCGACGAGATGACGCGCATCATCTGGCAGTTCATCAAGGACCGTCTGATTCACCCCTACCTCGATCTGACGCTCGAGTACTACGACCTCGGCATCGAGCACCGCGATGCCACTGATGATCAGGTGACGATCGACTCGGCGCACGCCATCATCAAGCACGGCGTCGGCGTCAAGTGCGCGACCATCACCCCCGACGAGGCCCGTGTCGAAGAATTCGGCCTCAAGAAGATGTGGAAGAGCCCGAACGGCACGATTCGCAACATCATCGGCGGCGTCATCTTCCGTGAGCCCATCGTGATCTCGAACATCCCGCGACTCGTGCCCGGCTGGAACAAGCCCATCATCATCGGCCGCCACGCGTTCGGCGATCAAGACCGTGCCACCGACTTCCGCTTCGAGGGCAAGGGCACGCTCACCGTCGAGTTCACGCCCGAAGATGGCTCAGAGCCGATGAAGTTCGAGGTCTACCAGTCACCCGGCAGCGGTGTGGCACAGGTGCAGTACAACCTCGATGAATCGATTCGCGACTTCGCCCGTGCCTCGCTCAACTACGGCCTGGCCCGCACCTACCCGGTCTACCTGTCGACGAAGAACACGATCTTGAAGGCCTACGACGGCCGCTTCAAAGACCTCTTCGAAGAGGTCTTCGAGGCCGAGTTCAAGGCGCAGTTCGACGCTGCCGGCATCACCTACGAGCACCGCCTCATCGACGACATGGTCGCCTCGGCCATGAAGTGGGAGGGCGGTTACGTGTGGGCGTGCAAGAACTACGACGGCGACGTGCAAAGTGACACCGTGGCGCAGGGCTTCGGCTCGCTCGGCCTCATGACGAGCGTGCTCACGAGCCCCGACGGCCAGGTCGTCGAGGCCGAGGCCGCTCACGGCACCGTGACGCGCCACTACCGCATGCACCAGCAGGGCAAGCCGACCTCGACGAACCCCATCGCATCGATCTTCGCGTGGACTCGCGGACTCATGCACCGCGGCAAGCTCGACGGCAACGCAGCGCTCATCACCTTTGCCGAGACGCTCGAAGACGTCGTGATCACGACCGTCGAGAGCGGCAAGATGACGAAAGACCTGGCGATTCTCGTCAGCCCCGAGCAGGCCTACCTGACGACGGAAGACTTTCTCGCCGCGCTCGACGAGAACCTGCAGGCGCGACTCGCCTGACGATCGATCGATTGAGTGGATGCCCGGGGCTGCGTGCCTCGGGCATCTCCCGTCTCTAGGCGTAGTAGCGGAAATATACCCCCAGGGGTATTCTGAGGATGCTCGCCGATCGGCGCACGCATGCTCTGGAAGGAACTGTCATGTGCTCACCCGCCCGTTGCGCCGATTGCGGCAAGATCACCTGGAGCGGTTGCGGCCAGCACATCGAGGAGGCGCTCGAGGGCGTTGCTCAGGCTGATCGTTGCACCTGCTGACGAGGCCATGACTGATCGCCGAGTTGCGGTGCACGCAGCTCGCGCGATCAACCTCGAGAGAGTCGAGCGCCGAGCGAGACTCGCAAGCTTGTAGCATGAGTAGTCCGTGTCGATATCCACCCGAAGGTCACCCCATGCCTCGCACCTCACGCCGTGTAACGACGGCCTCTCTCGTGGGCGTTGTCGCCCTGACCGCAGCATTGGCGGGGTGCGGTGAACTGGCCGTACTCAACCCCGGCAGCCTCGCGACGTGCGTGCCCGACGGTGACCCGGTCACGCTCACCACGAGCCAAGACGCCTCGGGCGAGCAGTTGACCATCGCCTACGAAGGACCGAGCGATCTCGCGCTCGTGTTCAGCTACGGCTACTCGCTCGAAGACATCCCTGAAGCAGCGGCGACGGGAGCGTACGCCTACTCGCAAAGCACCAATCCCGAAGTCTCCGATCCTGACACGGCCTACTTGCTGCGACTCGATCCGGCGACAGATTCTGGCTGGACGAGCTCGGAGACCGATGGCATTCTCGAGGCCACCTTCGAGGGCACTATCGACGAACTTCTCGACGGCCGCGAGGCCTATCTCGCCATCAACGAAGGAACAGCGATCGCCGAGGTGGCGGCAGCGTTCGTCGCGGTGAACTGCGACACCGAGTTCACGTCGGGTGGAGTGGAGACGGTCGACTCCGACCCAGCCCTGGCCCCCGACTTGCTGCTAGCCGCTCCGCTCAACCCCGACACGGTGCGCCTCGGCCCGTTCGTCATCACTGAGCAGACCACTGTCGACGGTGTCACGACCGGTACGCTGCGGTTCGCATCTGACGCCGCGGAGACGTTCGGTGGCTTCGTACCGTCAACGATCGCCGAGTCAAGAGTGACCGCCGACATCGCCGATGTGCCCAACGACACGTTCTCGCACCTGTGGTTTGAAGAGTTCATTCGCGGCGCCGAGACTGTCGGGTTCTTCGAGATCACGAGCCCGCTGACGCTCACGGGCGAAATGGACTTCACTCTCACGAGCGCTCGTGCACCCGAGCCGCTGGCGGCCGGGGTGCACCGGCTCCGGCTCGTGCTCGGCAACACCGAACTGATTCGGCCCAACGCTCTCGAGTCGGTGTCGAGTGATCTCACCCCGCAGCAGGTTGGCGACCTCGATCCGCGCCTGTTCACGCCGGCTGCTGCCGGCGACGCCAAGGCCGCTTTCTGGGAAATCGAGTACAACGAGGTGTCGGGCTTGCGCATCGGTGCAGCTGTGGCAGACAACGGCGATGGTGCCCCAGAACTCGCCGACACCGGTATGGACACCCAGGCGGCGGCGCTGGGTCTCGCCGGTCTCCTAATGGCAGCAGGAATCGCCGTGCTCACCGCGCGGCGTCTGCGTCGCGCCTGACCAGGAGGGCGCTACGAGGGCCTATCGGCACTGGCGCATCTCGGTGAACCGCGCTAGACCGGGATCGTGAACCGTCTTCTCGCCGCTGTGCGCCGTTTTCCGCTCGTCGCTCTGACGCTGGCGATCGGCGTCGTCGCGGGCGCGCTGGCGATCGCCGGTATCGAACCGGCCGCCCGATCGCTGATCTCGCTGTATGCCCTGGGCATCGCGGCGTTCGAGGCCGTGCACATGGTGCGGGGCTTGCTTGCACGGCAGTTCGGGCTCGACGTTCTGGCGGTGACCGCGATCGTGGCCACCGTGGTCGTCGGCGAGTACTGGGCGAGTCTCGTGATCGTGCTCATGCTCACGGGCGGCGAGGCGCTCGAAGTCGCGGCGGCCGGTCGCGCGCAACGCGAGTTGCGAGCCCTGCTCGATCGCGTTCCTCAGCAGGCGCACCGCCTTGAATCGACCGGGGAGGTCGTCGACGTACCCGCAGACGAGGTGCGCGTGGGTGACCGCCTGCTGGTGAGGCCTGCCGAGATCGTGCCCGTCGATGCTGAGCTCGCGAGCGGGCGAGCAAGTTTCGATGAGTCATCGCTTACCGGAGAAAGCCTGCCCGTCGACAAGCAGGCGGGTGACTCCGTTCTGAGCGGCGCGGTCAATGGCTCTGGGGCGATCGAGGTCATCGCCACCGCCCTCGCCGCAGACTCGCAGTACCAGCGCATCGTCGCTCTCGTGCGCGAGGCCGCCAACAGCAAGGCGCCCCTCGTCAGACTGGCTGACCGCTATGCCCTGCCGTTCACAGCAGTGTCGCTCGGCATCGCAGGGCTTGCCTGGGCGCTCAGCGGCGACCCCGTACGTTTCGCAGAAGTGCTGGTGGTAGCCACTCCGTGCCCGCTCTTGATCGCGGCGCCGGTGGCGTTCATGGGCGGTATGAGCAGTGCCGCCAAGCATGGCATCGTCATGAAGAATGCCAGCTCGCTCGAGAAATTGGCCCGCGCACGCACCGTGGCGTTCGACAAGACCGGCACACTCACCGGCGGGCGACCCGAAGTGATCGGGGTGCACGCCGAGCCGGACTTTGAGTCTGACGAACTGTTGCGACTCGTCGGCTCGGTCGAGCAGTACTCGTCACACGTCTTGGCGGCTTCGATCGCACAGAGGGCGATCGACAGCGGGGCGCTGCTCTACGCATCGATCGACGCCGAAGAGGTCGCGACGTTCGGTGTTGTCGCGACGGTCAACGGTCGCCACGTCGTGGTCGGCAAACCTTCGTTCGTCGCCGAGCACGCCCCTGATGTATCAGTGCGAGAAGCTGACAGTGGTGAAGCGATCGTCTACGCGGCCGTCGACGGTCATTTCGCCGGTGTGCTCGTGTTGCGAGACGAAGTGCGCCCCGAGGCCGCCGCCACACTCGAGGCGCTGCAGGCCCTCGGTGTCGAGAAAGTGCTCATGGTCACGGGCGATGTCGAGTCGACCGCCGGCCCGATCGCACGCGCACTCGGCATCACCGAGTTGCACAGCGAGTGCCTGCCCGGCGACAAGGTGCGCATCATTCGGGATGCGCAGCCGCGCCCGGTCGTGATGGTCGGTGACGGCGTCAACGATGCCCCGGTGCTCGCCGTCAGCGACGTCGGCATCGCGATGGGCGCGAAGGGTTCGACCGCCGCAAGCGAATCGGCCGATGTCGTGATCCTCATCGACGACATCGCCCGTGTGGCTCGGGCTGTCGCGATCGGCCAGCGCACCGTGCGCATCGCCCTGCAGAGCATCTGGCTCGGCATCGTGATCTCGATCGGGCTCATGCTCGTAGCGTCCGTGGGCCTGCTGCCCGCGATCATCGGAGCGGCGCTACAAGAAGTCGTCGACCTCGTCGCGATCGTCGGGGCGCTGAGGGCCGTGCGTGCCGGCGAGGTCTCGATCGCCGGGATCGACGGCGAGCCGTCGACCCTGCAGACGTTGGCGGCTCAGTACCCTGCGAAGTAGTCGGTCTGCACGCGCTTCGCGCCCGCGCGGCGCAGGGCCGTGCGCGCCGCAGAGACGACCCCGGGCGGCCCCGAGACGTAGGCGCGGCGCGACGCGAGGTCGGGCACTGCCTTGCGCAGAGCATCCGTCGTCAGGTCATCGCGCGAGAGCGTGACTAGCTTCGCGCCCGCCGCCTCGATCGCCTCGCGGTAGAGCACCTCGTCGGGGTCTGACGACACGACGATGACGATGATGTCGCGCTCTTCGCCGCGCGCGACGAGGCTGGCGAGCTGGCTCGCAAAGGGCGTGATGCCGATTCCGCCGGCGAGCAACAGCAGCGGGATACTCGCATCGCGCGGCAGCAGAAAGTCGCCTGCGATCTGGGTGGCGGCGATGCGGGTGCCCGGCTCGAGAGTCGCGAGTGCAGCCTTGAACGAGCTGCCGCCCTCGGGAGTGCGCATGCCGATCGCGAGGCGCGGGTCGGTGTCAGCCGCCGCGCGCTCGGGCGCCGAGGCGATCGAGAACGTGCGTCGTATGCCGCGAATGTCGGCCTTGTGTGGCAAGTGCAGCTCGAGGTACTGCCCGGCCTCGAAGCGCAACGGACGCGACGGTTCGAAGAGCCACTCGGTCGCCGCGGGCGAGAGAGGCTGCTTCTCGAGCACGCGCACCGAGAATCCGCTGCGTCGCGAGACTGCGAACGCCACGATGTTGCCGACGACGAGTGCGAGTTCGGGTGAGGTGTAGATCGGCCCGAAGCCGAACGGCACCGAGAACGCCACCGCGACGACCGCTGCGGTGAGCCACTGCTGCCAGCGCCGCGGCGGCAGGGTCAGTGGCTCGCTGAGCATGAACCCGGCGAGGAACACCACGGGGAACAGCTGCAGCACAGTGGCCACGGCGCCGAGCGGGGCCGTGCCCGTCAGCACCAGGCGAGCGCCGATGATGACGATCGTGAGCGCGATGAAGATGAGGCCGACGTCGAGTCGCCGCGTGCGGTCGAGCAGCAGCAGGGCGCCGACGGCGATAGCCGGCAGCAGGGCGGGAGTCGCGATCCACCAGAAGCCGACGCCCTGGCCGAGGTAGAAGCCGATGATTCCGGCGATGAGCACGCCGGTTGCGGCCGGATTCAGCAGGTGGCGGCCACGCCACACGATCAGGTACTTCGAGAGGGAAGCGAGCACCGCGGCACCCGCGGCCACTGCCAGCCCTGTGGTCGTGAGGCTGGGCTGCACGATGCACGTGACGATGAGCGCGGTGATGACACTCGACTCGCGGTGCGGCACGACTCGGGCGAGGCGCGCCGCAATCTCGTTGGCTCCGAGAGTCGCGACGATCACGACGCCGAGCGTGCCGAGAATCGCGTAGGGGTCGGGCCCGATCGCGCCAAGGAAGGCAAAGACCACCGCTTGCACCAGCACGATCGCGAGCGTGATGATCGCCAGCCGGTACATGCTCACTCGGCCGGTCAACTCGTCGATCCGTGCTCTCATGCGAACAGCTCCCCTCGAAAGCCGGCGCTCGATTCGAGTCGGCCGTGCGTGCTCAGTCGAACCCACTCGAACGCGAACGTCTCGCATAGACGCGCCGGTTCGACGAAGAACATTGCGGTGGCCAGGCCGTCGGCGACGAGCGCGCTCTCGGCGATGACCCAGGTGGCGGTGACGCCATCGGCGGCCGGGAGGCCCGTCACGGCGTCAACAATGTGGTGCAGGCCGTCGCCCCACGCGCGCCGATTGATCGCCGAGCCGCAGAGCGCAGCATCGGTCACCTCGGCGACGCCGACCGCCTTCGTCGGATCGAGGGGGTGTTCAAGAGCGACCCGGATGCTGCGCTCACCTCGCACGCGCACATCGCCGCTCGCATCGATGAGCGTTTCGGTCACACCTCGCGCCGCGAGCAGGTCGCCGACGAGGTCGACGAGGTAGCCCTTGCCGGCTGCGCCCACGTCGAGCAGCACGGGCGCGACGGTATCGAGCACGAGTCCTTCGGGGGTCTGCCGCAGCGAAATCGAGTCAGCCCAGGCTGGAGCAGGGAGGGCGTCGCCGGCGGGAGTGAGCCGATATGTGGCGTCATAGCCGAGCCGCTCGAGCGAGGCGCCGACGAGGGGGCTGACGCGGGCATCCGTCAGCGCGTGCAGGTGCTCGTAGAGCTCGAGAAGCGGCGCGGCGTCGGCGGGCAGGCGCCACGAGCCAGGTTCGCGAGCGATGCGCGCGACGAGCGAGTCATCGCGAAAGCGCGACCAGTCCCGGTCGAATTGTTCGATGCGGTCGAGCACCGCGGTCAGGTCGTCCTCGGTGAGCGGCGCGCCGATGGAGTGGAGCGTCACGTCGGTCGAGCTGACTCCGATGCGCCAAGGCACGCCGATCGCGTCGAAACGTGTGGGCTCTGAGCTCGAAGGCACTGAGCTCGCGCGCCCCGACGCAGCGGGCGCAGCCTCAGCTTTCGACGGCATCCGCCTTGATGGCGTTCAGTGCCTCGCGAAAACCGTTGCCCGTGAGTGATGAACCCGCTACGACGGTCACGTCGAGCGAGTCGATGTCTTGGCCGATGACGACGTCGCCGATGCCGTCGGCGAACTTACCCTGGAAGTTGGCGGTCGTCGGGTTGTTCGGATTGATGATGATCTCAACGCCGGTAACGATGTCGCTCTGCAGCTCGAGCACGACGATGATGTTTTCGTTGCCGTTGGGCGACTGGTAGGTGCCGTTCGCCTGGAAGCTGCCGTCACGGTAGCTGGCGTCGACGGGAACCTCAGCCTCGGCCGCGGTCGAGCACGCGGTGAGCGTACTGAGCAGCGCCGCGGCGGCGCCGAGCGGGGCGACTACGCGCGCGGCGCTCACACGGTTGCTGCTCGACATGATGCGAGTCATCGGGTCTCCTCAGAACGGTTCGGGGTGCACGAGAGCAGAGCGGGCCTGGCGAGCAGCGATCACAACGCAATCACTATGCTCCACCCTCTCGTTTCTCGATGGATATTCGCTGTGCTCGCGCGGCGGGTTTGCTCGACGTGCAGTGGTGGTTGGGCGAGGTCAGTCGCGCGGCACTTCAGCGCCCGCTGCCCAGACCCGCTCGACCTGCCAGTTGTCGTCGAGCGCGACGAGATCGGCGACGTATCCGGGGGCCA